>JAFIHO010000096.1 GCA_017849395.1 Hyphomicrobiales bacterium | reverse complement strand
TTTCCGCCAGCGCCTCGCGCACGATATCCGGCGCGTATTTGGATTCGCGGAAGATGTCGATCATGTCCACCGGCGCGGGCACGTCTTTCAGAGAGGCGTAGACCTTCTGGCCCAGGATTTCCTTGCCTGCCATGCCGGGGTTCACGGGAATGATTTTGTAGCCCTTGTTCAAGAGATACATCATCGCAAAATATGACGGGCGTATGTCATTGCCGCTGGCGCCGACCATTGCGATGGTCTTCACGGAGCGCAGGATCGATTTGATGAGGGAGTCGGGATAGTCGGGCATTTCATTCTCGCGCGTAAAGATAAACTGTTGCGCTAAATCCGATGAGTGCAATAGCGCCGACGATATAGCGCACGGGAGCGATCGGGCTTGAAAACAGATTATTGGCTAACGCTGCCGCTCCGATGATGACAAAATATATCGCAGCTCTACGAATTTGTTTTCTTGCCCAAAATGGGGGCCTGTTCATTGCGGCCATTTCGGCTCACGCTTTTCCAGAAACGCACAGACGCCTTCCTTTGCGTCGGCGGCCAGCATGTTTTCAGTCATCACCTGCGAGGCATAGGCATAGGCGTCGGCCAGCGGCATTTCGAGCTGGCGGTAGAAGGCTTCCTTGCCGGTCTTCACCGTGGCGCGGGGTTTGGCGGCGATCTGTTCCGCCAGCGCCATCGTCTCGGCGGTGAGGATTTCGGGCGGCACCACGCGGTTCACCAGACCGATGGCGCGGGCGCGCTCGGCGTCGGCCATCTCGCCGGTCAGCAGCATTTCCATCGCCGCCTTGCGCGAGATGTTGCGGGACAGCGCCACCATGGGGGTGGAGCAGAACAGGCCGATATCCACGCCGGGCGTGGCGAAGCGCGACAGGCTGGACGCGATGGCCAGATCGCAACTGGCGACAAGCTGGCAGCCTGCGGCGGTGGCGATGCCCTGGATTTCGGCGATGACCGGGGCAGGGTGGCGCACGATGCTTTGCATCAGTTTCGAGCATTGGGCGAACAGCGCGGCGAAGGCGGCCTTGCCTGCGTCGCCGTCGGCGCGGTGGCTGTTCAGTTCCTTGAGGTCATGGCCGGAGGAGAAGACCGGGCCTTCCGCCGCGATCACGATCACGCGGGCGTCGGTGGCAGCGTCCAGCGCCGTCTGAAGCTCGGCCATCAGGGCGGAGGACAGGGCGTTGCGGGCGCGGGGGCGGTTGAGGGTCAGGCGCAGGATGCCGCCCTGTGTGGCGGTGAGCAGCAATGGTTCGGCGGCGGGCGCGTTCATAGGGGGAATGTAATGCGCCCAAGGCGGATTTGCAGCCAAATCGCCCGGGTTGCGGTATCATAATACCACTATGATAAAATGCCCGGATTTGCGACATTTTCGTTGACGGACCGGGGCTAGTTCCGTATATGGCGCCGTCCTTTCAACGGATTATTGCAATGAAAACCTACTCGGCCAAAGCCTCCGAGATCGAAAAGAAGTGGGTCGTTATCGACGCCAGCGGCCTGGTGGTGGGGCGTCTGGCCTCTGTCATCGCCATGCGCCTGCGCGGCAAGCACAAGGCGACCTATACCCCGCACATGGATTGCGGCGACAATGTCATCGTCATCAACGCCGCCAAGGTGGTGCTGACCGGCCAGAAGCTGAAGAAGAAGGTGTATTACCATCACACCGGCTATATCGGCGGCATCAAGGAACGCACGGCGGGCGCCATCATGGCGGGCCGTTTCCCCGAGCGCATCGTCGAGAAGGCGGTTGAGCGCATGATCCCGCGCGGTCCGCTGGGTCGCCGTCAGCTCGCCAATCTGCGCGTCTATCCGGGAGCGGAACATCCGCACCAGGCCCAGACGCCCGAGCCGCTGGACGTCGCGGCGATGAACCCCAAGAACACCCAGTACAAGACGAAGGCGGCCTAACCCATGGCGGAAGAAAACCGTTTCACCGAACTCAAGACGACCCTCATCAAGGCGAAGTCTGCGGAGGCCCAGGACGCCTCCAAGGCCGACAACAAGCGCGACTCCAAGGGCCGCGCCTATGCCACCGGCCGCCGCAAGGAATCGGGCGCGCGCGTGGCTCAAGCCGGGCAGCGGCAAGATCACCATCAATGGCCGCGACGAGAAGGTCTATTTCGCGCGTCCGGTGCTGCGCATGATCCTGCGCCAGCCGCTGATCGCCGCCAACCGCGACGGCCAGTTCGACGTGATCGTCACTGTCAATGGCGGCGGCCTGTCGGGTCAGGCCGGCGCGGTGCGCCATGGCATCAGCCGTGCGCTGGTGGCCTATGAGCCTGCCTTGCGTCCGGTGCTGAAGCCGGGTGGGTTCCTCACCCGCGACCCGCGCGCCGTCGAGCGCAAGAAGTATGGCCGCCCTAAGGCGCGTCGCAGCTTCCAGTTCTCGAAGCGTTAAACGCGTTTCGATCTATACAGGACGGCGGGAGGAGCGATCCTCCCGCCGTTTTCTTTTGTGGCCAGCACAAAAAAACAGCGGGCCGCTAAGCCCGCTGTCTTCAACCGATTATGCGGCTCTTCAGTTCGTCGGGGACTAGCGCGGCGGGCCGACCGGCTTGCAGTTTTCGTCCACGTTGTGGGTGATGTTGGGGCCGTTGCCGGACAGGATCAGCACCGCAGGCTCCTTCTCGCCCGTGCGTGCGCCATCCCAGTGAATGCCGTTCAACAGATCGGCCGCCACCATGCCGGCACGGACCGGATAGGTGGTGCGCTCGTCATAGACGCAGCTGGAGGAGGTCCACCAAGTGCCGGAAATGATATAGGCCCAGCGTACATTGTTGTGAAAGTGCGGCTTGGAGAAATTGCCGGGATACCATTTGTACATCACCATATAGGGGCCGGGCTTGGCGGGATCGCCAAACAGGATGCAGGTCTCCTGCTTGCCGACG
>JAFIHO010000095.1 GCA_017849395.1 Hyphomicrobiales bacterium | reverse complement strand
GACGAGAGCGCGGGGACTAGCCGGCGGGCGCGGGCGCCCGGCGCCAGCCCGGTGGTCCCAAGGGCAAGCGGATCGGGCCGCTGGAATTCCGCAGCAAGATCATCGCGGACACGGTGCGGCGCTACTGGATTTATGTACCCGCCAAGTATGACGCCAAGAGCCCGCCCAACCTGCTGGTGTTCCAGGACGGTCAGCGCGCCATCAATCCGCAAGGCCCGCTCAATATCCCGGTGGTCCTGGACAATCTCATCGCCAAGGGCGACATCCCGCAGACCCTGGGCATCTTCATTACGCCCGGCAATCTGGGCACCGAGCATTATCCCGACAATCTTGGCACCGGAAATCCCAATCACCGCGCGCCGGAGTATGACGCGGTGAACGACACCTATGCGCGCTTCCTGACCGAGGAACTGCTGCCGGAAGTAGCGAAGTCTTACAGTTTCACCAGCGATCCGATGAAACGCGCTATCGGCGGCACCTCCAGCGGCGCGATCTGCGCCTGGACGGTGGCCTGGAACAAGCCGGAAGCGTTCGGCAATGTCATCAGCATGATCGGCAGCTACACCTCCATCGGATACAAGCCCGCCACCACCACCACGCCAATCATCGTGGGCGGCGACACCTATCCGGGCCTGATCCGCAAGAGCCCCATCCGGCCAATCCGGATATTTCTGCAGGACGGCGCGAACGACCTGAACAACGAGCATGGCAGCTGGTTCCTAGCCAACCAGCAGATGCTGTCGGCGTTGCTGTGGGCCAACGCCAATGCCGACGCGAAGAATGTTCCGGGGCCTCGCTATATCGTGGATCATGAATGGGGCGACGGCGCCCATTCCGATGTGCATGGCGGTTGGCTGTTGCCCAACATCCTGCGCTGGATGTTCAGGAAGCAATAGTCAGAGACTGAGGCCTACCACCCTCTGCGCGTTGGTCCAGGCGACCTTGCGGAAAATCTCGGGCGTTGTGGAAGCGGTAAGCACGGTGAGCGTTTCGCGCGCCACGCATTTGCCGCGCATACGCGGCGCGACAGCCGGGCTGTTCTGCGCCGCGCCGCCACCCATGCCGTCGTCGCAATTGCAGTCACTGCCAAAATGCAGCTTGTCCTGATGGCGCTTGAGGAAATCGCCGGTGAAGCCAGGATCGCGTGACAGCGCGTTGTTGCCGGAATTTGCGGCCAGATCGCCATACAGGTTGGGATAGTCGGCCAGCAATTTATCGGTGATGCCGCCTGGCTTCACCGGGCCGGCGGGATAGGATTCCTGCTCGGCATAGTCTGCGCTGATATTGGCCCAGAAGGCGTCGGCATGGCCGATGAACTTGGTCTTCGGGAACGCTTTCAGTATCGCGGCGAACCGCTTGATGCCCGTATTGTAGCCACCCGCGGCAGCAGCCTGGCCTATCTCCTGGAAATGGATCAGCACCGGCACATCCAGTTCCGCCGCCAGGGCATAGACCCGGCGCATTTCCGGTCCGTCAGCCGCGACGGGGAATTTCAGTTCGCCGAAGCCTTTCGCGCCCGCCTTGGCCGCTTCGGTCAGCAGACGTTCCGCACCGGGTTTCGTGATGTCGGTGCTCCCGAACCAGCAGGGGAAACGGCCCGGACTGGCTGTCTGGAGATCGCGCACCGGGCCCGCCGCATTTCCGAACGTCAGCAGATTTGCCGCCGTCACGCCTGCACCCTGAAGATGCGCAAGGTTAAGTTCCGGTGCGCGGCGCATGTGGAAATGCATATCGATGACCGGGGAGCTCCAGATAGGCTGAGCCACCGTCGGCGATGCTGCGACAACCGTGGCCAATCCGCCTAGAAAAGCGCGCCTATCCATTATCTGCTTCCGTCTTATTGCGATGCAACATTATCTCGCAAATGCAGCATCTAGGCACTCAAAGATATCGTATACGAAGATCGTGCGTCACTGTTCACAAAGCCTGCATGTTCGCGCTACCTTCTGGGCGCAGGGTTTTAAAATCGGGTGGCCGGAGATGCCGCCGGTGTGATGGCTGGATAGCCTCGCAATGCAGGAATCAGGGCGGGAGAATCATGTCGCCGATCATCGGGCGCAGCGTAAAGGCCATCATTGCGAAGACGTTGCCGTCGCGGACTGCCGGTTTGCGTATCGGTCTTCTGGCGACGGGCGCCGCCCTTGCTCTTGCCGTGCTGCCGGGTGCGCATATGTCAGGTCAGGCAGCGGCGCAGACCGCGGCTCAAAAGGCCGCCTGGGGTCCGGACGCAACGCCAGCCGACCGCAAGCAGATGCTGCTGCAATATTGCACCGCCTGTCATAACGACAAGCTCAAGACGGCGGGCATGTCTGTGCAGCCGCTGGATGCGAACGACCTGACGGCGAACAATCCCACCTGGGAGAAAATCCTTCGCCGCCTGAGCCTGGGCGAAATGCCGCCGCGCGGCATGCCGCGCCCGCCCAAGGAGCAGATCGCGGATTTCACCCATTGGCTGGCGGGTTCGCTGGACAAGCTGGCGGCGGAACATCCCAATCCGGGCCGCGCCACCCTGCGCCGCATGAACCGCGCCGAATATGCCAATGCGGTGCGCGATTTGCTGGCGCTGGATGTGGATATGGCGAACGAATTGCCGGTGGACGATACCGGCTATGGCTTCGACAATATCGCCGATGTGCTGACGGTCTCGCCCACCTTGATGGACCGCTATATCCGGGTCGCGGGCAAGATCAGCCGCATGGCGACCGGCCAGGCGCCGCGTACGCCCGTTACCACCGATTACAAGATCCCCAAGGACCTGTTCGAGAACGGTTTCGGCATCGCCTCCTTCAACGAACGGGCCAGCGACGAGCTGCCGTTGGATTCCCGCGGCGGCGGCGCGTTCAAATTCTATGCGCCCTATGACGCGACCTATGAAATCCAGGTGTTCCTGAATTCGGGCACGTCCACCGAGGGCGAGATCACCGCTGAAAACCGCTATTCGGTACGTGTGCCCCTAAAAGCCGGGCTGCGCAGCATTGGCGCATCCTTCCGCAAGCACCTTGCGCTGGACGAGAATCTGGTGCCCAGGACGACGTCCGGGCCCCGCATGGGCAGGCCCGTGGGTGAGCCTACGCCAATCCCGCTGGACATTCAGGTCGATGGCGCGCGGGTGAAAACGCTGGATGTGCCATCCTTCGCCACCGGCGCCAATGTCGCGCAGGCTTTCTATCTGCGCGACGCGATGCAAATCTCGGTCGCCGGTCCTTATGACATTGTCGGCCCGGGCGACACGCCCAGCCGCCGCCGGATCTTCCTGTGCCAGCCCTCCGCCAAACTTTCCGAAGCGGCCTGCGCGGATCGCATCCTGCGCAGCCTGACGCGGCAGGCTTATCGCCGTCCGGTGACGAACGCGGATATCGCGCCGCTGATGAATATTTATCGCGCCGGTCGCGAAGGCGCGGATTTCGAGCAGGGTATCCAGGCGGCAGTGCAGGCGGTACTGGTGTCGCCGAACTTCCTGTTCATGGTGGAGCGCGACCCGCCAAAGGCCACGCCCGCTTCGGTGCATCGCATCAGCGACCTGGAACTGGCGACCCGTCTGTCCTTCTTCCTGTGGAGCAGCATCCCCGACGAGCAGCTTCTGACGCTGGCCGCGCGCAACGAATTGAGCAAGCCGGAGACCCTGAAAACCCAGGTCGTGCGCATGCTGGCCGATCCGCGCGCCAAGGCCCTGACACGGAATTTCGCGGGCCAGTGGCTTTATCTGCGCAAGCTGGATCACCAGCGGCCCGATCGCCGCGCCTTCCCCGATTTCGATCAGCGCCTGCGTCAGGCGATGCAGACCGAGACGGAAATGTTCTTTGATGGCGTGGTGCGCGAGAATCGCAGCGTCGTCGATTTCCTGGACGCCGACTACACCTATCTGAACCAGCGTCTGGCCGAGCATTACGGCATTCCCGGCATTCGCGGCACCAGCTTCCGCAAGGTGACGCTCGACCCGGCAGTGCATCGCGGCGGCTTGCTGGGACAGGCCAGCATCCTGACCGTTACCTCTGACAACAACCGCACTTCGGTGGTGCTGCGCGGCAAGTGGATTCTGGAGAATATCCTGGCCGCGCCGCCGCCCCCGCCGCCGCCCAATGTGCCGACACTCAACAACGCCAAGAATGGCAAGCTGCTGACGGTGCGCGAGCAGATGGAGATGCACCGAAACAACCCGGTCTGCGCCTCCTGCCACACCAAGATGGACCCGCTGGGTTTCAGCCTTGAGAATTACAACGCCATTGGCGGCTGGCGCGTCGCAGACGCGGGCAAGGTGCTGGACGTCTCAGCGATTTTGCCCGACGGCACCAAGTTCGAAGGCCCGCCCGGACTGCAGGGCATCCTCCTGGCGCGCAAGGACCAGTTCGTCGAAGCCTTCACCGAAAGGCTGATGACCTATGGCCTGGGGCGCGGGCTGGAAGCCTATGACATGCCCGCCATCCGCACGGTGCGCTATGCCGCCGCGAAGGACGATTACCGAATGCAATCCATCATTCTTGGCATCGTTCAAAGCGTACCTTTCGTCATGAGAAGGACACCCGAACCATGATCATCACCCGCAAACCTCTGGGCCGCCGTACCCTACTGCGCGGCATGGGTGCAGCGCTCGCGCTGCCGCTGCTGGACGCCATGACGCCGACCACCAAGGCGGCCGAAATGCTGGCGCGTGGCCGCAAGCGCCTCCAGGTCATCTACATGCCCAACGGCATGATGATGGAGAATTTCTTCCCCAAGGAAGCGGGCGAGAATTACACCATGACGCCCATCCTGAAACCGCTGGAGCCCTATCGCGCGAAGTTCGCCGTGGTGAGCGGCCTGTCACATGTGCAGGCGGAAGCGCTGGGCGACGGCGCGGGCGATCATGGCCGCTGCTGCGGATCATACCTGACCGGCGTGCATGTGAAGAAGACCGAGGGGGCGGACCTGGCCAGCGGCGTGTCGATGGACCAGGTGGTGGCGAAGCAGTTTGGCGAATCGACCCAGATTCCCTCGCTGGAACTGGGCCTGGATCCGCCCAGCCTCGTGGGCAGCTGCGACTCCGGTTACAGCTGCGCCTATACCAACACCCTGTCCTGGGCCAGCGCGACCACGCCGCTGCCCGTCACCACCAATCCGCGCGAAGTGTTCGAACGGCTGTTCGGCGATGGCGACGCGCTGAATGCGACCGGCCGCATGGCGCAGTTAAAACGCCAAGCTTCCATCCTGGATTTCGTGGCCGATGACGCCAAGCGGCTGTCGGCCAATGTGGGCGCGAACGACCGCAAAAAGCTCGAAGAATATACCCAATCGGTGCGCGACATTGAAAAGCGTATCCAGAAGATGGAACAGGCGGGCGGTGATGGCGCAGCCCTGCCGACCTATGCCCGTCCGTCCGGTGTGCCGGATGCGTTCGAGGATTACGCCCATATGATGATCGACCTTCAGGTGCTGGCCATGCAGGCCGACCTGACCCGCGTCGGCACCTTCATGGTAGGGCGCGAGGTCAGCGGCCGGTCCTATCCGGAGATCGGCGTACCGGATGCGCATCATCCGCTGAGCCATCACGGCCATGACCCGGAGAAGATCGCCAAGCTGACCAAGATCAACACGCTGCACATGGAACAGGTCGCCTATTTCATGAAGCGCATGATTGATACGAGGGAAGGCGACGCCTCCCTGTTCGACAGCACGATCCTGCTGGCCGGAGCGAGCCTTGCCGATCCCAACAATCACGAGCATCGCAATCTGCCGACCGTGGTTGCGGGGGGCCTGGTAAAGGGCAACCGTCATTTCGTGGCGGAAAAGGACACGCCCATGACCAATCTCATGCTCTCCATGATGGAGACGCTTGGCGTGCGGGAAGAGAAGCTGGGCGACAGCAATGGCCGCCTTTCCGGATTGACCGCCTAGGACGGGCCATGAAGAACGCATTGGGACTGGGCGTTGTTTTCGCGGCCGGACTTGTGGCGGCGAGCCATGCTGGTGTGCCGGAAGAAAAACTTGCACAAGCCGTCAAGGAGAATGAGCACGCCGCCATAAAGAGCCTGCTCGCCGCCAAGGCGGATCCGAACGCCGCGCTGCCGGACAGGTCCACCGTGCTCGCCTGGGCCGTGGACCGGCAGGATGCGGAAAGCGTGCGACTGCTTCTGGACGCGGGCGCGAACCCCAATGTCACCGATGTCAGTGGCGCAACGCCGCTGATCCTGGCCTGCGAGTTGGGCGATCCCGGTATCGTCACAAGCCTCATCAAGGCCGGCGCGGATGTGAAAGCCACTCGGCCCGATGGCATCAGCGCCTTTGCGCTATGCGCCGGGACCACGACCCCGCAGGTGCTGGAGATTATGACCACTGGAGGTGCGCAGGTGAACGACGCCGACCCTTCCGGCCAGACACCGCTCATGTGGGCGGCCGCGCGAGGCAAGACCGACAATATCGGGTTCCTGCTGAAGCAGGGTGCCAACGCCAATGCGGTATCGAAGAAGGGCTTCACACCGCTGTTCTTCGCCTTGCAGAGCCGGACACCGGAGGCGTCTATGCGCCTTCTAAATGGCGGCGCAGACACGCGCGCCGTTCTGCCGGACAGCACGTCGGTCATCGGCGCCGCGCTGCTGAAAGACAATGCGCCTTTCGCGATGGAGGTCGTTTCCCGCGGTGCGGACCTTCGCCAGCGTGACAAGGAGGGCCGTCAGGCGATCCATCTGGCGGCAGCCAGCGGTGACGCCAATCTAGTGAAGATGATCCTGTCCAAGGGCGGTGACGCAAACGCGTTGAGCGTGCCACCAGCACCCGCGCCCGCTGCGCCTCCGCCGCCTTCAAGCGAATCCGGCAAGGCCAAGGTCGCGCTGGCCGATGGCGCAGGCGGGCCGCCCCCGGTCCCTCCCGTGGCGACGCCGCCACTGATCTTCGCCGCAAAGGCCGGTTCGCTGGAAGCTATGAAGACGCTGGTCGCGGCAGGTGCGAAACCCAATACCAAGGCCGGTGACGGAACCACCTTGGCGCTGGCCGCCGCCTATGGCGGCAATCTGGCCGCGCTGAAATATGCTCTGGAGCTGGACCCCAATATCAACGCCATAGCCGATGGCGGCAGAAGCATCATGCATATGGCGGTGTCCAACAGGAATGCGCCGGAGGCCGAGGCGGTTATCCAGTATCTGGCCGACAAGGGCGCAGTACTTGACTACAAAGATGAGAAAAAGAATACGCCGGGCGACATCCTCAACCGCGGCCAAAGCCCCGAAACACTGCGGGTCTTCTATATCGAACTGCTGCGCCAGCACGGCATCGTCGGAACCGCGCATTAGCATTATGGGCAGTTGGATATTCCGGATGCGCAGCCCCCGCCTTGCTTTCCCGCGCGCATTTTGTTGAACGCCCGTATCGGTGCGGGCGGCCATGGCGGTCCCTGTGCTACCTTTCCCGAAAAAGCCGGGGAAACGTCATGTCGAAGCGTCGCCCGATCGCCTGGGCCCTGCTTACCGGGCTGCTGCTGGCTCCACCGAGCCTGGGTATACCGATCGATGACGCGCGGCTGCGCGCCGCCGGGCTGGAGACCGGCAACTGGCTGATGTATGGCCGCACGCATGACGAAAATCGCTTCAGCCCGCTGGATCAGATAGGCGAGCGCAGCACAGGCAGGCTGGGCCTGGCCTGGAGCCGCGAACTGGGAACGACACGCGGCCTGGAAGCGACCCCGTTGGTGGAGGACGGAATCCTTTACATCAGCGGCGCGTGGAATCTGGTCTATGCCATTGACGCCCGGACGGGAGGCATTCTCTGGCATTACGATCCAAAGGTGCAGCGTAGCCGCGCGCTGTTCCTGTGCTGCGATGCTGTCAATCGTGGCGTCGCTCTGTATCGCGGCAAGATCTATATCGGCACGCTGGACGGACGGCTGATCGCGCTGGATCAGCACACAGGCAAGCCGGTATGGGACGTATCCACGGCGGATATCACCAAGCCTTATGCGATCAGCGGTGCACCGCGGATCGCTCGGGGCATGGTGGTGATCGGCAATGGCGGCGCGGAATATGGCGTGCGCGGCTATGTCTCGGCTTTCGATGCGCAGAACGGCAATCTGATCTGGCGCACCTATACCGTGCCGGGCGATCCCGCCAACGGGTTCGAATCCAAAGCGCTGGAGAAAGCCGCCCAAAGCTGGAGCGGCGAATGGTGGAAGACCGGAGGCGGCGGTCCCGCCTGGGAAGGTGTTGTTTATGACCCCGCGCTGGATCTGCTCTATTTCGGCACCGGCAATCCCACCGCCTGGTATCGCGCGCTGCGAGGCAAGGGCGACGCGCTCTACACCGCGTCCATACTCGCGGTACGCGCCGCCACCGGCGAGATCGTGTGGCATTTCCAGACCACACCCGGCGACAATTGGGACTATGACGCGACACAGCCGCTGGTGCAGGCCGAACTTTCGATCCGCGGGCGGATGCGCAAGATCATCATGCAGGCGAACAAGAACGGCTTCTTCTATTTTCTGGACCGCGCTACCGGAGAGTTTCTATCGGGAAAGCAGTTCGTCAGCGGCGTCAATTGGGCCACGGGCCTGAATCCCAGAACTGGGCGGCCTGTCGAAGCAAAAAGCTTTCTGGAAAGCACCGAGCCGATGATCGTGTCGCCGCATCCGGACGGCGCGCACAATTGGAATCCGATGGCCTTCAGCCCGACGACCGGACTGGTCTATGTGCCCGCGAAGTCGGACAGCCACATGCTGCATGTGCCAGACATGCAATGGGCCTACAATCCCGACAAGGGCAATGCCGGCGGTGACGATTTCTATGAAGGCCCGATGGCCGACAAGGATCATGCGATGTCCGGACCGAAGGGTGAGTTGGTTGCATGGGATCCGGTGCGGCAACGCGCGGCCTGGCGCGTCCGCCTTCCCACCGCGTCGGGCGGGGGCGTTCTGGCCACGGGCGGCAATCTGGTTTTCCAGGGCCGCGCCGATGGCATACTGGCCGCCTATCGCGCAACCGATGGCAAGCAGCTTTGGAGTTTCGACGCAGGCACAGGTATCATGGCACCGCCCGTGACCTATATGGTCGATGGCGTGCAGTATGTGTCTGTGCTGGCGGGTTGGGGCGGCCCGACTGCGCTTTTCAATCCGCCGGGTTGGGGGAAGATGAAATCCGGGTTCGGGCGGCTGCTTACCTTCCGGCTGGATGGCCGCGCCGAATTCCATCCACCGCCCTTCGGTCATCAGGGCCCGCCCCCCATGCCATCCTTTGTGGAGGCATCGCCCGAACAAGTGCATGAAGGTGAGTTGCTATACGGCGCGCATTGTGCGGCCTGTCACGGTATCAATGCGGTGGCCGGCCCCCTGCCCGACTTGCGCTATGCTGGCAAACAGACGCTGGAAGGAATCGATAGTATTGTGCTGGCGGGCAGCCGCGCCTCAATGGGCATGCCCTCCTTCGCGAAGATTCTGGACGCGGATCAGGTACGCGCCATCCGGGCCTATATCGTGTCGCGCGCGCGGGCCGACGCGATGGCGGGTGCGCGCACCCCCTAGTCCCGATCAGTATTCCGGCTCGACGTCATAGTGCGGCCGATCCAGCGTCGCCAAAAAGAATTCCTTGCTGGGCAGATCGACGATGGTGCGCTCTAGCGCCGGGACGGCCGCCTCCGTGGTTCCCGGAGGCACATCCTGCACGACACGGGTGGTTGTCGCGGTCCGGAATGCTTCGGAAATAGCGGTGAAGGCTTTCTTGCGCGACTCTTCCTCTGTCAGCACGACGACCTGGGCAGGCTTGTCTGGATCGACCACATAGGCGGGCATGGCCTTGATGCGGTAGGTGGTGGAGATTCCCATATTCTGACCTGTCTTCGCATCCGGCAATCCATCGGCGTTGCGCGAGAGTGCGTAATAGAGACTAACCGCATCTTCATGCTCGCGGATGCCCTGCTGGCCTCCGTCCTGCGCAAAGGTATTCTCGACATAAAGATCACGCCAATTGCGATAGCCACCGATCAGCCCTGACGCCTGTCCGTTCGCGCCGATCGCCAGCCGGATTTTTCCCTTGCGGAAATTGGCGTCGCCCGTCTGATTGTAGAACCAGGAAATGCGCGGCATGTGCAATTCGTCGACCTGTTCGGTCTCCACCACGCCGCCACGCACCCTGCCTTTGAGTTTGGTGTATTGTTCCGTTTTGACGATGCGGTAGGAATAGTCCGGCGCAACGCCGCCGCGCGCGTCCTTTACGATATGGTCGGGCGAATAGCCGATCTCCACGGTGACATCGTCGTCATTCATCGGATCCTTGCTTCCCGACACGCGGATGACCATGGTGTAGAGACCTTCCTGCATCTTGTCGTTCGCGCGCAGGTGCAGGGTCGCGTTGCCATCGCCCCGCCAGGGGGCATCGCAGCCCCAGGCGCGGTACAGCGCGTTATCGATTCCTTTCTCGCCGTCGGGGCTGACAAAATCGTCCGCGCCGATCTTGCCATCCAGATTGAAGCCGTCGCCGATGCGGCTTACCACCTGGGGCTGGCCCGGATCATCGGCGGCGAAGGGATTGACATAGGTCTCGATCCCTTTGCGCCAGCCGCGATAGGACAAGGCGCGATCCCATATCCAGAAGCGCGTGAGATTGGGCGTCTTCACCGTCTCCAGCCCCGGCGGGCGGGCGATATGCTCGATCTCCTGCTCGGTGCGCCATTTCTGGCGTGCGACTGCAATCTTCACCAGATCGTCGTTAGAAAAATGCACGGAACTACCATGCGGACAATCCACGCCGGGCTCAATCTCTCCTTCGCGGAAATAATCCTTCCGGCCGCCATAGCGGAACGCATACTCATAGGAAGAGACGACAAAGCCGCGGGTCCAGGGCGCGGCGGCGGCAGGCGGCGTCCAGGCACCGCACAAAGACGCCAGGAACAGACCCGTAACGAGAAATTTCATCCGGCTGGTCATAATTCTCTCCCGAACGCGTTGCTGGTCGTCGCCTCAGAAAACGAGATCGCAAATATCGGTCGCCCCAATATCAAATGGCAGCTTGATGAGAGAGGCGCGATATCGCTTCACAATACTCTCCTATTTCGGGGGCGAAACCTGGTTAACCATCAGGTCGGACACGGCACGCGCTTCGAAAGCCAGCGGATTAAGGTCGTCCATCCGTCCCTTGCGCAGCACAAGCTCGGCACTGACTTCGTAATCGGTGATCGTTTTGGCGTCTTTGCCCTCGGCAAAGAAGGCCGCACCAGAAAAAGGTCTCCATGTCTTCCAGGCCGTATCGCCCGTTAGCTTGTAGCGCCAGACAGGCCGCCAATAGGCCATACGGAAACTGTAGTGAAGACCTTTGGGATCGGCGTTCGGCGTTGGCGCCGCATCGCCCGGGGCACGGCTTTCGACCAGGGTGAACCAGTTGGATTTTCGCTCCAGCGCCAGTTCGGCGGCGCGATAGATGAGATAATTCTCTATCTCCGGGCGCGAAGTGAAGGTATGCGCCTTGACGGTCAATAGAACCTGGTTCGGGCCTTTTTCCTGTATCGAGAACACACCGGGCGCAGCGGGCGGCACCATCGGCGCATTCGCGGCAGGTGGATCGGCGGCAAGCGCGCCGGAAGCCGCGCTGAGGAGAAGGGATATGGCCAATACGAAATTCGCGCGTGTCATGTCACCTCAGAAATAGAGTCCGGTTGTTATCGCCCAGACGATCAGCGCCGCCACGGCCGCGCCTATCGCGAAGCGCCACCAAGGCACTGACGTGATCGATTCAGTCCTGCCGTCCGGCATGCGTCGCCCCGTGATCATGGGCAGCACCAGATTGTGCCGCTTGTAGAACTGATAGAACAAAATGGCGGCCAGATGCAGCGCGATGGCGATCAGCAGATAGTCGAACAGCCAGTGGTGCGTCCGCGCGATGCGCCGCCCCGTGCGAAAGCTGACATAGCTGGACAGCGGCCCGGAATAGAGCCCATCCACATCGACCGCGAAAAGGCCATATCCCACCATCGCCAGCACCAGACCCAGTAGAAGCAATACGCTCAGCGCGCCGATCGGATTGTGGCCATGGGTGGGCGGCGAGTCGCGATGTGACAGGGTACGCGCATAATTGAAGATCGCTTCGGGTCCGCGCACGAAGCTGGAGAAACGCGCCGTGGAAGGGCCTGCAAAGCCCCAATAGATGCGCATCAGCACGATCCACAACACAGCATAGCCGCTGAGAAGATGATATTCGAGATTGTTTGTTTCCCCCGACCACCAGCAGACGGCGATCCCCGCAACGAGTCCCCAATGCATAAGACGGGTCGGTATATCCCAGACGCGCGGCCGCGCAGTGTTGGTTTGCGCCCGTTCGGCCCCTCCCCAGTTCATCCCCTCACTCTTCATTGTTTTTATTCATCCCTGGAGCGATAACAGTTATGGCAAATCCCGCCCCGGCATATGTGCCCGACTTGGCTCTGCAATTTCTGAGGTCGTATGACCGAAACGCACAGAGGCAGCGATACGCAGAGGACGATCTCCTGTTGAGCAGAACTTAGACGCAGCGAAGCCCACCCGCCGTCAGGCCAGCAGTTCGGTGAAGGCGTCCTTGGTTTCCATCGAACCCTTGCCCCAGCTTTCCAGCGACAGGCCCATGGCCTTTTGCACCGTGAGGCCGACCCGCGAAACCGGGCTGCCGTCACCCGCGATATGATGGCCGGTCTTCAGCCGGCCGCTGGCGCCGCCCGCCAGCAGGATCGGGATACCGTCCAGCGCATGAATCTTGGCAAAGCTGACATCGGTGAAGGCGAACACCAGACTGTGATCGAGCAGAGTGCCGTCACCTTCAGGAATAGCGTCCAGTTCCTTCAGCATCATGGCGTAAAGTTCCATGCTGCGCACATTGTATTCGGCCACTTTCGGCTGATAGCCAAGGACCGGATCAATCGGCTCCTCATGGGTGGATTGGTGGTAGCCCAGAGGATCGCCCGGCACGAAAATCTGTGACCCCGGCTCGGAAACGCTGAGGTTGAACACGCGCGTCTGATCGGTCGCCAGGGCCAATGCCCCGAAGCGCGCCATCAGCGGCGTAACCTTGTGCAGATTGGGCAGCGCATTGTTGACCGGCATCTCCTCCGGTGCAGCAGGTATCGTAACATTGGCGACGATGTCGGGACGCTTCAATTCGGCCGCGACCTGTAGTTCGGCCTCGCGCAGGGAGGTAAAGTACTGGTCCATGCGTGCCCTGTCTGTCGCGCCAAGGCGCTGCATCGCGCGCTTGCGATCCTCGCTCACAACCGACAGCACGCTTTTCTGGACCATGATCTGCGGATCGGGCTTCCAGTCGCCCTTTGAGGGGTCCTGGAATCCGGGACCGAACAGACGCGTATAGAGCGATAGAGGTGATGCTTCAGCAGGTAGCGTGTTTGCCCCGCCCAGACTGGAATAGCTCTGCTTGGGATCGCCCGCGCAGGCGGCGGTGACCGACTTGTAGCGCACGCCGCGGCTGACGACATCGGCGATGGTCTGGTCGATGGTCTTGGAATCGAATTGCGCATTCTTGGACGGCGCGATGCCAGTGGCGGAGGCGGCAGCGCCGGACCAATGCTGGAAATTCGGATTGTCGTCCACTAGCACCCGCATGCCGCTGAACACATTAATCTTCTGCTTGAAAGGCTCGAGCGGCTTGAGTTGGGCGGTAGTTTCGTAATTCAGCCCAGTCGCCTTGGGCACCCAGAGCGATTTGGTCAGGCCCAGTCCGTAGAAGAAGGTATTGAAGCGCGTAGGAATGCGCTGTCCCGTCGCCGCCAATGCCTGGCCCTTGCTGTCCAGGAAACAGTCCAGGAAGGGCAGCGCCACGGTCGCCATCGCGCCACGGAACATTCCGCGAAGAACAAACCGGCGATTATGCGTCATGCCTGTCTCCCGCAACTAATTGCTGGCCGTTTGCGTCCGCTTCCCCAACGGGGCACCTTCCGGCGGCGGAGCGCTGAAGAATTCCGGGCTTTCCACCAGCCCCTTGATTAACGCCCGCAGGCGGAAGCCGGAATCGGTGAAGGCCTTGTAGGCGCCTTTGAAAGCGGAGGCTTCGACCTCTTCGCTATTCTCGCCCTTGGCGTAGGAATAGAGCTTGCGCGCGATGCAGGCCGGATATTTGGGGTTGTCGTGCAGATAATGGCCCAAGCCTTCCGCGCCCGCGATCTTCTTGCCCTGCAGAGTGGCCGATACGTCGATAACCTGGCCATTCTCCGTCAGACGGCGGCCACCGATCGTGTCGAACTGCTCCAACGTCAGGCCGATGGGATCGCTATGGGTGTGGCAGGACGCGCATATCTTGCTGCTGGCATGGGCCATAAGCCGCTCCCGCACCGTCTTGAGCGGAGAATCCGCGTCATTGACGGCGGAGAAATCCACATTGGCGGGCGGCGTGGGCGTCGGCTCGCACAGAAAAATGTCCATCAGCGCCACGCCGCGCTTGGTCGGCGAGGAGCGGCCGGGATGGGAGAACATGGACAACATGCTGATCTGGGTCAGCACACCGCTGCGCCCGGAGCTTTCGGGAAACTCATATGGCACCCAATCCGCCGAAAAGGTGAAAGGCAACTCATAGACCGCTGCCAGACTGCGGTTGATATAGGTCTTGCGCGTCGTCATCAGGTCGCGCATGTCGCCATTGCTGTGCAGCGCAAGATCGAGCGTAGTGCGAAGCGTTTCCTCCTTCGCGGAATTGGCGATCGCGACGCCCCATTTGGGATAGATCAGGCTGTCCTTGGAAATGGTATCGAACGTGTCCAGCCACAACATATCGGTGAAGAAGGCGCGCATGCCGCTTTCCAGCCAGGGCGAAGCCATCAGCCGGTCCACCTGTTTGGCGTAACCGGCGGGCGTGACGATTTCGCCCGTCCCGGCGGACCGCAGCAGCTCGGCGTCGGGACCGGTATCCCACAACAGAAAGCTGAGACGAGCGGCGCGGCTATAGGGTTCCAGCGCGTAATCACGGTTCTCGCCCGCCACAGCGATTTCCTTGCGGAACAGGAAGTCGGGCGCCTGCAACAGGGTGGCAAGGCCGTAACGCAGTCCCGCATAGAAATCGCCCGAAGACTTGGCCATGGCGTGGGCCAGCTTCACCCGGGATGAAAGCTCGTCGCGGGTCAGCGGACGGCGAAACAGCTTGAGACCATAGTCGCCAAGAAACTGGGTGGTACAGGCATCGTCGGGCGCGCTGACAGCTTTGGGCTTGCAAGGTACCAGCCGGTCGCGATTCTTCTCGTTGACGACCTGGATCGCGATGCTGTCGGCCATCTGGGAGAAGGATTCGAACCCGGCCGGCGTGATGGAAAGCACCGCGCTGCTGGCCGCCAGCAACCCGCCGACGCGGATCTGCGGTTCGAATACCCCTCGCACCGCGATGTCGGAACCGAAAATATCGGCGATGCTGTTGCGGTATTGCTGCTCGGACAGGCGGCGTAGACCGACGACACCGGAATCATCCGCCGCAAGGGCTGGCGCCAGCGCCGTGCCCATCAAGGCCGCAATCAAAAAGAACCGCGCGTTCCTGCTCACGCTCCCCCTATCTCGCCTGAAGCGGAGGCTTATTCTATCGTTTCCGTAACGATACACACATTCCCCAAAACGGGAAAGACGCATTTTGTCGGACAGACGGCTGGGTTAACCGCAACGCTGCACTGCACTGGCGGCGAGAATTTTCCCGGTTGCACCGCGCAGTATCGGCTGATGAGAATAGCAGAAACTTATCGCGGTCCCGATGGCCCTTCCTTCTCAGAACATCAGATCGCCAGCGCGGAGGCCGGAAAGACCTCTGCCTTTGCACCCCGGGGATCGCAACCCGCTTCCAGCACGCCTTTGCCAGGATGCCGCTCCGTCGCGCAGAGAAAGCCTTCGGTCCACGATGGTACAGCATCGACGTCATGGCCTCGCGCGCGAAGCCCCGACAGCATCTGCGAGCCGATAGAGGCTTCCGCGCGCGCATGATTTGGGGCGCGACCATGCGGCGCGAAAAAGGCCGGGAAGTGGTCACTGCTGAATTTCGGCGCCTCGATAGCATCCTGCAATGACATGCCGAACACCAGCCGGTTGAGCAGGAACTGCAACTGCCACTGGTCCTGCTGGTCGCCGCCCATGCTGCCAAAGGCGAGACGGGCGACGCCGTCTTGCGTGACGATGGTGGGGCTGATGGTGGTGCGAGGCCGCTTGAAGGGTGCGATGATGTTGGGGTGGTGCGGGGGATCAAGATGGAAATTGGACAGCCGCATGGACAGTGGAAAGCCAAGTGCCGGAATCACTTCCGAAGCGCGAATCCAGCCGCCGCTCGGCGTGAAGGCCGCAGTGAAACCCTCGGCGTCCATCGCATCGACATGCACCGTTCCCGGACTCCAGGCCTTGCCGCCCAGCTTCTCCGAAAGCGGGAGCAGCCCGGCATTGCGACGGGGATCACCGGGGCGCAGTTCGCCTGTCGCATGGCTCTCGATCAGCCCGGCGCGTAGTTTCCCGTACCCGTCGGACAGCAGCGCCGTCAGCGGAACATCCGCCTGATCGGGATCGGCATAAAACTGTTCCCGGTCGGCGAAGGCCAGCTTTATGGCTTCCAGCACGGTGTGGATATAGTCAACCGTGTTGTGCCCCAGGCTTTTCAGGTCGAAATTCTTCAGGATCGAAAGGGATTGAAGCAGCGCCGGCCCTTGGGTCCAGGGACCGGTCTTGTGAATCTCCATGCCCGCATAGGCAATGCTGACGCTAGACTCGACGGGGATGGTAAAGGCATCGAAGTCGGAGCGTTCCAGCAGCCCGCCGCGATCTTTCGAAAAACGCACAATCTCGGCGGCGACATCGCCGCGATAGAAACCGTCGAACACGGCGCGCAGCCCAGCCTTCCGGTCATGGCCCTTCTTCTCCTCAGCCGCCAGATGCTCATACATATTCGCAAGCGCCGGGTTGAACAGAAGCTGCCCCTCCTCTGGGATGCGTCCGTCCGCCAGGTAAATCGCCGCGCTGCCCGGCCAGTTTCTGATCTTGTCAAGATTCGCGGTGACGCCGAACTTTTCCTGTCGGATGATTCCGGCATGGGCAGGGAAACCCGAGCGCGCCAGCTCGATGGCGCGTGCCGCGACGTCCGCGAAACGTAAGCGGCCGAAGCGGGAAAGCGACTCGATGAGGGCTCCAAAAGCGCCGGGTACCCCCGCGGCGAGAATGCCTTCGGCCGGAATGGTGTTGTGGCCCAGATCGCGAAAGACTTGCGGCGTGGCACGGCCGGGCGCGGTCATGTTGCCGTTAATGCAGGTCACTGTGCTCATGCCGGGCGCGGCGATGAGAATGGGCAGTTCGCCGCCGATAGTGTGCATCTGTGGATTAACCACGCCTTCGACCAGGGTCGCGGCACAAGCGGCATCGATGGCATTCCCGCCCATGCGGATGGCATCAATCCCCGCCATCGCCGCGCTGTAATGCTCGGCGGCGACCGCCGCGCGGCTGCCGAATATTCGCGGATAGAAGGCGGTATGGTCGGTCGATCTGGAACGGTGTGTCCGGGTAGTGCCCGTGGTCATTATTTTCTCTTCCCGGTTTGCCAGGTCCAGCCAGCGGCATTGCCTGTGTTGATGTTTCCTGACTATGGAGTGACAAGCCGGGCATGAGCAACAAGGCCATGATGGTGCGGCGCAACGTTGCGGGGATCGGGACAACATGGGAATCACGGAAACGCAAATCGAAACCTTGGCCGCCGAAATCTTTGGCCTGCTGGGCACCGGCAGGCAGATGCCGTCGATCTCCGCGCGGCTGCCGTCTTTCGGGATGAAGGATGCCTATCGGGTCGCGCTTGACGTACGGCAGCTGCGGGAAAACGCGGGCGAGAAGGTGATCGGGCGCAAGATCGGCTTCACCAACCGCACCATCTGGCCTGAATATAACGTGTTCGAGCCGATCTGGGGCTATATCTATGACAGCACCGTGCGGCCCCTGCCGGAGGGGACGGAATCTTTCGCAATTTCTGGCCTGTCCGAGCCCCGGCTTGAACCCGAAATCATGTTCAAGTTCGCGGCCGCCCCTGCTTTGGGCATGGATGATCGCGAGCTGCTCGGCTGCATCGAATGGGTTGCCCATGGTTTCGAGATCGTGCAGTCGCTGTATATGGACTGGGTATTTTCAGCCCCCGACACGGTGGCGGCCTTTGGGCTGCATGGCGCGCTGTTTACCGGCGTGCCCGCGCCCGTGCCCGGCATGACTGATACCTGGCATAAGAAGCTTGCAGGCTTCGAGATCGACCTAAAGCGTGACGGCGGCATCGTTGATCACGGCCGGTCGGAGAATGTTCTGGACGGACCGGTCAAGGCGCTGCAGCATCTCATAGACTTGTTGTCGCGGCAGGATGTTCATCCGCCCATCGCAGCGGGCGAAATTGTCACCACCGGAACCTTGACCCGCGCCTTTCCCATCGCGCCCGGCGAGTCCTGGAGCACACAATTATCACCCGCCATATTGCCGAGTGCCCATATCCGCTTCTGGTGATCGTCAGGCGGCCCGCAGCAATGCACTGACATGAGCGGCGGCGGATCCCGCCAGCGCGCGCAGGTCGTAGCCGCCTTCGAGTACCGACACGAGCCTGCCATCTGCGTGGCGTCGCGCCGCTTCGGTCAGCCGAGTGGTGACCCACGCGAAATCCTCATCCTCCAGTTCCAGACCCGCGAGCGGATCGGCGCGATGCGCGTCAAAACCTGCCGAGGCCAGAATCAACTCCGGCGCGAAAGCATCCAGAGCCGGAAGAATATGAGTTTCCCAGGCGCGACGGAAACCGGCGCCTTCGGTGCCGGTGCGCAACGGTACATTCACGATATTGCCGACGCCGCTTTCATGTGCCGCGCCGGTGCCGGGATAGTGCGGATGCTGATGGCTGGACGCGAAGAACACCGACGCATCCTTCTCGAATGCGGCCTGGGTGCCATTGCCGTGATGCACATCGAAATCCAAAATGGCGACGCGCTTCAGGCCATGCACGGACTGGGCGCGCCGCGCCGCTATCGCGATACTGTTGAACAGGCAAAAGCCCATGGCGCGGTCAGGCTCGGCATGATGGCCGGGCGGACGGACCGCGCAAAACGCATTTGTCGCTTCACCCGTCGCGACGGCATCGACCGCCGCGGTGATTGCACCCACCGCGCGCAAGCCTGCATTGCCAGAACCGGCGGAGAGAATCGTGTCGGGATCGAGAGCCGAGAAGCTCGATTGCGGCACGGCTGACAGCACCGCTGCAATGAATTCCGGCGGATGGACGCGCGCGATATCCTCTATCCGGCCCAGAGACGCGGCGCGCCGCTTCAGTGCGGAGAAGGCCGCGTCCTCCAACCCTTCCAGCACCGCCGCCAGCCGCGCGGGCGATTCCGGATGATGGCGGCCGGTCTCATGTGTCAAACAGTCGGGATGCGTCAGCAGCAGGGTCGTCATGACATATATAGTGTCCAGCCAGCGCATAAGGGGCAAGGGTGCGGGTTGAAGGACAGCGCGCCGATGCCAATATCGGGGCATGGTTCCCTTGTCCGTTCTCGATCTGTCGCCCATCACCGAAGGTAGCGATGCCGGAACGGCGCTGCGCAATTCGGTGGCTCTGGCACGTCATGCCGAGGCGCTGGGTTATAACCGCTACTGGCTGGCGGAGCATCACAACATGCCCGGCATCGCCAGCGCCGCCACATCTGTCGTGATAGGACTGGTGGCGGGCGCGACGAAATGCATCCGGGTCGGCGCGGGCGGCATCATGCTGCCCAACCATGCTCCGCTGGTGATCGCCGAACAATTCGGAACCCTTGCCGCGCTTTATCCCGGGCGTATCGATCTGGGGGTCGGACGCGCGCCGGGCACCGATCAGCGCACCATGCGTGCCCTGCGCCGCAATCTTCAATCCGACCATGACGCTTTCCCGCAGGATGTTCTGGAGCTTATGACTTATCTGAGTCCCGTAGCGCCGGATCAGACCGTGCAGGCCGTACCCGGCGCCGGATCGAATGTGCCGGTATGGATTCTGGGTTCGAGTCTGTATGGCGCTCAATTGGCCGCGGCTTTGGGATTGCCTTACGCATTCGCATCGCATTTCGCGCCTGCCGATCTAGAGCCCGCCATCGCGCTCTATCGCCGGCAATTCCGGCCATCCTCCCATCTCGACAAGCCCTATGTGATGCTGGGCCTCAGCGGCGTCGTTGCCGACAGCGACGAGGAAGCGCGGCGGCTGTTCACATCACAGCAGCAGGCGGTCATCAATCTGCGCAGCGGGCGGGCCGGAAGGCTGCCGCCGCCCATCGATGATATCGATTCGATACTGGATGGACGCGGACAGATGATTTTGGACAGCGTATTGTCCTGCGCGGTCGTGGGATCGCCCGCGAACGCGCGCGAAGGGCTGGAAGCCTTCACCGCCCGGCACAAGCCTGACGAACTGATGGTGACCGCGCATATTTATGACCATGAGGCGCGGCTCAAATCATATGAAATGTTGAAAGGGGTCTGGGGCTGAAGCGCGCAGATCAGCTACCTGATTTCACGCCTTTGCCCGGAAACACGGTCTTCACGATCTGGCCGCGCTCCACCACCGGCACGCCGCCCACGATCACATAGGGAATGCCGGCGGATGTAAGTGTGGGCTGCTGGTAAGTGGCACGGTCTATCACTGTGGCGGGATCGAACAGGGTAAGATCGGCATCGGCCCCCACCTTGACCCGGCCCTTGCGCCGCATCGCGGGCGCGAGCTGTTCCAGCCGCCTGGCGGGCAGCAAAGTCATCTTGGCAAGCGCATCCATCAGCGGCAGCGCCTTTTTCTGGCGCACATAGACGCCCAGTACGCGCGCGAAAGTGCCGGTGGCGCGGGGATGGCCCTTGCCGTCGATATAGACAATGGCGTCGGATGCCACCATCACGCCGGGGTGGGCAACCGCCGTGACAACCGTGGATTCCGGGATGCGGTGATTGATGATCGCCATGCCGGGCTTTTCCTTGCGATATTTGGCGAAACTCTGGGCATTCAGTCTCTCGCCGGTCGGCGGCCATTCGATGTCGGAATATTTTGCGCCCAGCCGCTCCTGCCAGCCGTCATTGAACAGGGCGCTACCGATGGCGGTGCTGGAAGCGTCATAGGGATAGACTTCGGTTGTGATGTCGACGCCGTGTTTCTGGGCGCCATCCAGCATGTCGAGAACCATGCTTACCGCGCCAAGCGCCTTGGAACCGATATGGCAGATATGCACGGGCGCGCCAGTGGCCGCGGCATCCGCCACCAATTCCTGGATCGGCGTCAGCAGGTTGTTCGTATCGGCGCGTTCGGAGGCACGCGGATGAACGAAGACCGGCGCGTGCAGCCGCGCGGCCTCCTTCATCAGCAAATAGAGTTCATCACGACCCGCGCCCGGCAGATATTCCGACAGAACGCCGATGCCAAGCCCGCCATCGGCAATGCCTTTTGCGACCATCTGCTGTTCTTGCGCCCGTTCGGCGGACGACAGCGTCTGTTCCGCCCATTGCGCTTTTCGCGGCAGGATTTTGCCCCAGCTGTTGAAGGGCGCATCCAGGCTGCCTTCCTCGTCGATGCCGGTCTTGATCTTCACCCGGATGCTTTGCAGACCCACGCTGGCGCCATAGTTGATACGCGCATGGCCAACACGCACGGCATAGAAAGGAGCGATGG
Source organism: Hyphomicrobiales bacterium (assembly GCA_017849395.1). Taxonomy (GTDB): domain Bacteria; phylum Pseudomonadota; class Alphaproteobacteria; order Micropepsales; family Micropepsaceae; genus Rhizomicrobium. The sequence goes on along the minus strand of JAFIHO010000095.1, from coordinate 3,489 downwards.
GATAGACGCCTTCCTCAAGCTCCAGCGCCGTGGTGACACCATCCTGCGCCTGCTGGTCATAGCCGAACGCATACTGGGCATGGGAATGAAGGTCGATGAACCCCGGCGCGACGACCAGCCCCTTGGCGTCAATGACTTTCGCGCCTTCCAAGGGACCATCGGAAATGCCGGCGATGCGTCCGTCCCGGATTCCGACATGCGCGATCCTGTCGGTGCGGCTTTCCGGGTCCATGACCCGGCCATTCGCGATGACCAGATCATAGCGCATGGAAGGCTGTGCCACCGCATTCGGCGCGGAAGCCAGCAGAGCCACGCCCGCCGTCAATCCTGCAACAACAATCTTCATGTGATGCTCTTCCCCGAAATGTGTCAGCGCGGCGTCAACTTGATCAGCTTGGATGTCGGCGACGTGTTATTTGTGATCGAACCGCCGCCGCTGTCGGTCAGCACATAGACCGCCCCGTCCGGGCCGACCCGCACATCGCGGATGCGCATATGCACCTCCGTCAGCAAAGGTTCTTCATTGACAACCTTGCCGTTCGCGAGGGCCAGCCGTTCAAGCGAGTTGCCGCGCAGCATTCCGACAAGCACGCTACCTTTCCATTCGGGAAACAGATCACTGTCGTAAAACGCCAGGCCTGACGGCCCCGTAGAGGGCGACCAATAATAGACGGGCTGCTCGATACCGTCCTTCGCTACCAGCCCGTCACCCATGGCTGGACCGGGATAATCGGTGCCATGGCTGACAATAGGCCAGCCATAATTGGCGCCTTTCTTGATCAGGTTCAGTTCATCACCGCCGCGCGGGCCATGTTCCGTCTCCCAAAGATTCCCCGCAGAATCGAAGGCAAGCCCTTCCTGACTGCGCTGGCCGATGGCCCATATCTCCGGCAGCGCACCTTCCTTGCCGATGAAGGGATTGCCCGGCGCGGGTTTGCCGTCCTTGGTGATGCGAAGTACCTTGCCGAGATGCGTGTCCAGGGTTTGCGCCACCTGCCAGGGAAACGAGCCACCCGCATCCCGGTCACCGATAATGACATAAATGTAGCCGTCGCGGCCTATAGCCAGCCGTCCGCCGCTGCGCGAGCCGACGCCCGTGCGATTGTCGTTCGGCGTCGAGGGCACCGCGCGGAAGATCACCTTCACATCGCTGAGCGAATTGCTTGCCTGGTTGAAGGTGGCGCGCGCGACCTGGATACTGCCGATCATGCCGCGGTCAAACGCAAAGAATGTGAAGAAGATGCGATGATTGCTGGCGAAGCCGGGATCGAGCGCCAGGTCCAGAAGTCCCGTCTGAGGCCAGGTCACGCCCAGCGCCTCCAGCCCCGTCACCGGCGGCGCGATGGTGCCGTCGGGGGCAACCACCCGTAGCGCGCCGGGCAGCTTCTCGGTGACCAGATATTTTCCGTCTGGCAGGAACGCAACTGCCCAGGGCGCATGCAATGCGCCTGTGATCTCTGTGGCCCTGTAGAGCGCGGTCTTGTGATAGGGCGCACGCGTCTGTTCGGGAAACAGCGGCTTGCCGCCCGGAATCTCCGGATCGCGGGTGTCGATGGGTTTGCCTTCCTGCACCGCCGCATAGTCGGGATTGCCCGCGCTGGCCGGGCGGGTCGCGGCCGGTATCTGGGCCATTACGGGCGCCGCCAGGCAGACAAAGCAGGCGGACAAATAGGCTTTCATATTCTCCCCTCATATTTTCTTGCGCCGTCGCGGTCCGGGACCGGGACCGGGACCGGGACGAGATCAGGTGATTGAGTGTAGCGCGCCACCGGCCTAGCTTCGAGCAAAACACAATAAAGCAGGAGATGCACATGGACCGGCGTGAATTTCTCTCAAGTGGCGGGGGAGCGGTTCTGGCGGGCATGATCCCGGGCGCGTCACAGGCCGAAACGCCACCGTTGACGCCGCAGACCTTGCGGCCCCAGCAGCAACAATACCGCATCGGTCATACCACGGGCGCAGCGGGCGGATGGGCCGGACACCTGTTCAAGAGCTTCCGCGAAGTGCGCGATGTCGGCTTCCGCTATGTCGAGGTGTTCGGCGCATCCTTCTGCCAGCTTCCGCCAGGTGTGCGTCAGGGCAGTAATGAGCAGCCCGGCCCATACAAGGTCTGGCCGGACGGCTATGTCTATAAGGGGAGCGGGCCGCCCGATCCCAATGAGGTTTACTACCCGGACGGCTGGGAGGCGCTGCAGCACCGCATGTACCAGATCGAGTTGCAATTCTCCTGCATCACGGGCGGCGTGGCGGGCGAGCCGACCGACTTCGCCAATCCGGATATGCGCGACCGTCTGATCGAAAGTCATTTCAACATGGCGCGCTTTTCACGCCGCTTCGGCTGCGACCACCAAAAGACCAATGCGGGCGGTCGCGCCCCGGGGGGCACCAGCCTGGCCGACCTGAAGGAGATTTCCATCACCCTGGAACGCCTGGGACGGCGCATGAAGGAGGAACTGGGAATCCGATTTGGCGTGCATGCCCATCTGTTCAGCCAGATTCAGAACCTGAACGAGATCGATTACGTGATGGAGAACACCAACCCGGACCATGTCGGATTTGTGCTGGATACGGGTCATATCACCATGGCAGGGATGGATCCCGTCGCGTTGGGCAAACGGCTGGGCAACCGCGTGGTCGAGTATCATTTCAAGGACACGGCGGCAGAGGATCGCGGCGGCGCGCGGCATGTACCGGAGCGCAGCCGGAACATGATGAACGATCCCTATTTCTATCCGTTGGGCACCGGCGGCGTGGATTTCCCCGCCATAATGCGCAATCTGGATGCGATCAACTGGCGCGGTTTTCTGGTGGTTGAGCTTGATGCCTCGCCCTGGCGCCCGCCAGCGGAAAGTGCGCGCATCACGGCAAACTATTTCCGGGATGTGCTTAAGTTGGAATTGTGAGGCCGCGGACCTGCCGACTGCGAAGAGGTCAGTCGTTGGCGTTTCCCCGCTCGGCCAGCGCAGATGGCGGCGTGCGGCCTTGGCGCGTCAGGAATGCCATCAGGTCCGCAAACTCTTCCTTGGTGAGGCGCTTGTCATAGTCGGTGGGCATTAGTGTTGGCTTGACCGTGATCGAGCCAATCTGCGCGCGATCTAGGAGGTGAAGTTCGTTGTCGTCGCCGATCATCTGTATGGAATAACTGTCCTGATTCAACAGGACGCCATCAAGCGTTCCACCGCTTTTCAGCGCGATATGGACCGCGTCATAGGTATCCATGGCCGGCAGGGCGCGCAGATGGGCGCCGCCATCGCCATAGAGACGATGCTGCGCCTTGGTCAGGGCATTGATGATAGCCGGGGTTTTACGTTGTCCTGCGATATTGGTCAGGTCAGGCCCCTTAAGACCGCCGCGCCCATTCATCATGTGGCAGGAGCCGCACTCGCCTTTACCCCAGAATATTTCTTCACCGTGCGCCACATTCCCGGGCGATGGATTGTCGATGGCGTTGCCCCGCAACGAGTGGAGATAGGCGCCGACCTTGAGGAT
>JAFIHO010000094.1 GCA_017849395.1 Hyphomicrobiales bacterium | reverse complement strand
TCTCCGGCGCGGACCTCGCCAACCTGGTGAATGAAGGTGCGCTGCTGGCGGCTCGCCGCGGCAAGCGCGTCGTCACCATGATCGAACTGGAAGACGCCAAGGACAAGGTGATGATGGGCGCGGAACGGCGCTCCATGGCGATGAGCGACGAAGAGAAGAAACTCACCGCCTATCACGAAGGCGGCCACGCCCTCGTGGCGCTGCATGTCCAGGGTTCTGACCCGATCCACAAGGCCACCATCATCCCGCGCGGCCGCGCGCTGGGCATGGTGATGCGCCTGCCGGAACGCGATCAGTTGTCGCTCACTCGCCAGAAGATGCAGGCCGATCTGGCCGTGGCGTTCGGCGGCCGTCTGGCCGAGGAACTGGTGTTCGGCCATGACATGGTGACCACCGGCGCGCAGAGCGACATCGAACAGGCCACCCGCATGGCGCGCGCCATGGTGACCCGCTTCGGCATGTCGGACGAGCTGGGCCCCATCGCCTATGCCGAGAACCAGGAGGAAGTGTTCCTGGGCCACAGCGTGTCGCGCACCCAGAACATCTCTGAAGCCACGGCGCAGAAGATCGACGCGGAAATCCACCGCATCATCGACGAGGCCTATACACGGGCCAAGACGATCCTGACCGACCACGCCGCCGACCTGAACACGCTGGCGCGGGGACTGCTGGAATATGAGACCCTGACGGGCGACGAGATCATCGCGCTGCTCAAGGGCATCCCCCCGGTCCGCACGCCCTACGAGGATCCGGTGCTGCCGCCGCGCGGCGAAGGCACCAGCGTCCCGGCAGCAGGCAAGGCGCGCCCCACAGGTCCGGGCCCGATCATCAGCCCGGAGCCGCAGCCGCGGTGACTGTCTGAAAATTCATGAGTAGGGCGGCTTCGGCCGCCCTATTTTTTTGCCGAAAGCTCAAACCATGCAGCATCGCCCGCCGCACATCCTGAACGCCGCCACCAACCTGCTGGGCATCTGTTTTGTCATCATCACGGGATTGCGGCTGGCCTCGGCAGGCGCGCGTTCGCTGGCCGACGAGGTGGCGTGGCTGGCAGCGATGCTGCTGTTCATCGCGGCTCTGAATGCGTATCTCGCCATCCGCAACAATGGCGCCTATGCGTGGCAAGCCATCGTCGCGGACTGGTCTTTTCTCGGCGGCATGACGGCGCTGGCGGTGTCGGTCGGGATCGCGGCGGTGTATCTGTAGCCGCATGAAAATCCTCGGCATCCTCAACATCACCGCCGACTCCTTTTCGGACGGTGGCAAATATCTCGATCCCGCCGCCGCCATCGCCCATGCGCAGGCGCTGGCGCGCGACGGTGCGGACATCATTGATATCGGCGCGGCCTCTTCCAATCCCGACGCCGCGCCCATCGCCCCGGAAACCGAGATCGCGCGCCTCGCAGCGATATTGCCCGCGCTGAAACAGAAGGGCCTGTCGCTCTCCATCGACAGCTACCAACCCGATGTACAGCGCTGGGCGCTGGCACAGGGCGTGGAGTATCTCAACGACATCCACGGCTTCCCCGATCCGTCGCTCTATCCCGCGCTGGCCGCGTCGAATGCGCATCTGATCGTCATGCATGGCGTACAGACTGGCGGCAACGCCACCCGCCTGGACATTCCGCCCGAAGCGATCATGGACCGCATCACCCATTTCTTCGACACGCGCATCGCGGCGCTGGAAGCGGCAGGCATCGCACGTTCGCGCCTTATTCTCGATCCCGGCATGGGGTTCTTCCTGGGGTCCAACCCGGAAACCTCGCTGACGGTCCTGCGCCGCCTGCCGGAGCTTTCCGCCCGCTACGGTCTGCCGCTGCTGGTGTCGGTATCGCGCAAATCCTTCCTGCGCCGCCTGGCGGGCCGAACGGTGGAGGACAGCGGCCCAATCAGCCTGGCCGCCGAACTTTACGTGGCCGGACGGGGCGCCGCCTTTATCCGCACCCACGCCCCCGGCCCGTTAACGGATGGCTTGCGCCTGATGGCCGCGCTGGATAACAGCCGGTAACCCTTTGTGAGTTTGTTAGGCCGTTTCCGGCTATGAAACGTGCTAATATGGCAAGATAATTTCCGGATCCTCCATGACCGCTCAGACCCGTAAATATTTCGGCACCGATGGCATTCGCGGCCGCATCAACAGCCCCGCCCTCACGCCCGAGATCGCGATGAAGGCCGGCATGGCGGCGGGCCGCATCTTCACCCGCGGCTCCTACCGTCACCGAGTGGTGATCGGCAAAGACACCCGCCTGTCCGGCTACATGATCGAATCCGCGCTGGTGTCGGGCTTCACCGCGGTCGGCATGGATGTGTTCCAGTTCGGCCCGCTGCCCACGCCCGCCGTTGCGATGCTGACACGCTCGCTGCGCGCCGACCTCGGGGTGATGATCACCGCCTCGCACAATCCCTTCCACGACAATGGCATCAAATTCTTCGGTCCCGACGGCCAGAAACTGTCCGACGAGGTCGAGGCCCAGATCGAAGCCCTGATGGCCAACGGGCTGGAACAGGGCCTGGCAACCGGCGCAGGCATCGGCCGCGCCAAGCGCATCGACGACAGCCAGGCGCGCTATATCGAATTCGCCAAGCGCACCTTCCCCAAGAATCTCCGGCTCGACGGCCTGCGCGTCGTGATCGATTGCGCCAACGGCGCCGCCTACAAGGTCGCGCCGGAAGTGTTGTGGGAACTGGGCGCGGAGATCATGCCCATCGGCGTGTCGCCCGACGGCCTGAATGTGAATCTGGATTGCGGCTCCACCGCGCCCGAAGCGATGTGCTCCAAGGTGCGCGAAGTGCGCGCCGATTTCGGAATCGCGCTCGACGGCGACGCCGACCGCGTGGTGATGGCCGACGAACATGGCCGCATCATCGACGGCGATCAGATTCTGGCGCTGATCGCGCGCAGCTGGTCCAAGGCCGGAATGCTCAGCGGCGGCGGCGTGGTGGGCACCGTGATGTCCAACGCCGGGCTGGACCGTTACCTTAAGGGCCTGAATCTCAAACTGGCGCGCGCCGCGGTCGGCGACCGCTATGTGCTGGAAGAAATGCGGGCGGGCGATTTCAATGTCGGCGGCGAACAGTCCGGCCATATCATTCTGTCGGACTTCTCCACCACCGGCGATGGCCTGGTTGCGGCGCTGCAGGTGCTGGCGGTGATCGCGCAGGAAGGCAAGACGGTTTCCGAAGCCGCGCATCTGTACGAGCCGCTGCCGCAGATCCTGGAAAATGTGCGTTTCCGCAAGGGTGCGCCGCTGGAGGATGCGCGCGTGAAAAGCTGCATTGACGACGCCCGCGCCCAGCTCGGCGAAAGCGGCCGGGTGTTGGTGCGCAAGTCGGGCACAGAGCCCCTGATCCGGGTGATGGCGGAAGGCGAGGACGAAAAGACCGTGCGCGCCGTTGTGCGCCACATCGCCGAAACCATCGAGGAAGTTGCCGCCTAATCAGGGCCGGCAACAGGTGCTTCCGTATCCGGGCGGGAACCGCTACCGTCCGCGCGCTTTAGCGGAAACCGCGTACCCGTGGCTCATCCCCGACAACCGCGTCTTCTCATCATTGCCGGCTCCGACAATGGCGGCGGCGCGGGCATTCAGGCCGACATCAAGACAGCCACCGCATTTGGCGTTTACGCCATGACGGCGATTACCGCGATCACGGTGCAGGACACCCATGAGGTGCACAGCGTTCACAACCTGTCCGCGCACCTGGTGCGCGATCAGATCGTGACCTGCCTGACGGATATCGGCGCGGACGCGATCAAGATCGGGATGCTGGGCAATCACGAAATCGCGCTGGCCGTGGCCGAAGCGCTGGAGGCGGAAGACAATGTCGGCATCCCGCTGGTGCTGGATCCGGTCCTGTCGGCCAGCGGCGGCGTTGCGCTGCTGGACAGCGAGGGCAAGCGCATCCTGTTGAAGCGGCTTCTGCCCTTGACCACGCTGGTCACACCCAACCTGCCGGAGACCGAAAGGCTGGTGGGCATATTGCCAAGAACGGACGAAGATTTCCGCCACGCCGCCGAACGGTTCGGCGGCTTCGGATGTCCCAATGTTCTCTTCAAGGGTGGTCATGGCGACGGTCCGGTGCTGCGCGATGTACTGGCGGATGCAAATACCGGAACACTGACCTTCATCGAAGCGGCACGGCAGGAAAGCCGCCACACCCATGGCACGGGCTGCACAATGGCGTCGGCCATCGCCTCAGGCCTGGCGCTGGGCTGGCCGTTCGAGGACGCGATCCGCGCGGCCCATGCCTTTGTACAGCAGGCGATCCGCACCGCGCCGGGTTTGGGCGGCGGGCGCGGACCGTTGAATCATCTGCTGCGCGTTGGCAACGACAGCGATTAATGTTCGATAACGCGGGCGCGGCCATTCTCGTCCACGACCGTCGTGCTGTCGGCCGGGGGATTCACGACGACCGTCTTGTGCGTGGTTCCACCACAGGCGGAAACCGAGACGGCGAGACAGGCAAACAGCATCAGGACAACAGGGCGCATGGAATCTTCTCCGTTCGATGACCACGGGAAGAAAAACGCGCTGCCAATGGAAAGTTTCCGTCCCCGAACAGAGGCGGAATTGTGTCGGGATCGTCAGCGATCCACGAACGGGTCGATCACCATGATCGTGTCGTCGCGGTCCGGGCTGGTGGACAGAAGCGCCACCGGCGCACCGATCAGTTCCTCCACCCGCCGCACATATTTGATCGCGTTGGCGGGAAGCTGGGCCCAGCTTCGCGCGCCATGGGTGGAATCGCTCCAGCCTTCCATCGTTTCATAGATCGGCTTGAGCCGCGCCTGTTCGTTGGCGTCGGCGGGCAGATAGTCCAGCATCTTGCCGTCCAGCTCATAGCCGACGCACAGTTTGATCTCGGGAAACCCGTCCAGCACGTCCAGTTTGGTCAGGGTGATGCCGTCCACGCCGCCGGCGATGATGGTCTGGCGCACAAGCACGGAAGCGAACCAGCCGCAGCGCCGCTTGCGACCCGTCACGGTGCCGAACTCCCGGCCGCGCTCGCCAAGCTTTTCGCCGGTGGCGTCCTTCAGTTCGGTGGGGAAGGGGCCTTCGCCGACCCGCGTGGTGTAGCTTTTCACGATCCCCAGAACGGTGCCGATCTGGCGGGGCGAAATGCCTGCGCCGGCCGCCGCCTGTCCCGCCACCGTGTTGGAGGAGGTGACGAAGGGATAGGTGCCATGATCGATGTCCAGCAGCACCGCCTGGGCGCCTTCGAACAATACGCGCTTTCCCGCGCGGCGCGCCGCATCCAGTTCCCGCCAGGAAGAACCGATGAAAGGCACGATCTTCGGCGCGATCTCTTTCAGCGATTCCAGCAGCGCACCCGCATCGGCTTCCGCCGCGCCGAAGCCCTTGCGCAGCACATTGTGATGCGCCAGCAGCCGCTCGATCTTGGCGGGCAGGCCCGCGATGTCCTTCAGGTCGATGGCGCGAATGGCCCTGCGGCCCACCTTGTCTTCATAGGCGGGGCCGATGCCGCGCTTGGTGGTGCCCAGCTTCTGGCTCGCGGCTTCCTCGCGCAGCGCGTCCAGTTCGCGATGCAGCGGCAGTACCAGCTCGGCGTTCTCCGCCAGGACCAGTATGTCGGGCGTGACCTTCAGGCCCGCACCGCCCACGCGCTCGATCTCGTCCAGCAGCGACCAGACATCGACCACCACGCCATTGCCGATGATGGAGCGCTTGCCCTGCACCACGCCCGACGGCAGCAGCGACAATTTGTAGGTCTTGTCGCCCACGACGATGGTGTGACCGGCATTATTGCCGCCCTGGAAGCGAACCACCATATCGGCGCGGTTCGACAGCCAGTCGATGATCTTGCCCTTGCCTTCGTCGCCCCACTGGGCGCCGATCACCGTCACATTGGCCATATATAGGTCCGTGCAAAGAAAATCCGCCGCGCGCGGGACGCGGCGGCGGAGGGTCTATAGCACGGAATGCCGGGCTGTAAGGGGCAGGGTGCCGCACACCGCAGGCCGGCGGCACCCTTGTCCCCAAACTTAATAAAAGACCCGGTAAACCACCTGGATGACCTCGCCCGTATAGCGGTCGATCAGCAGCGCATCAGAACCGTAGCGCACCCAGATCGTGCCATAAGGCGGGGTGATCAGACCGAAATCGTAAAAATTGTCGATCCAGTAGCCGGGCGCGAAAAAGGCCGCAGGCAGGAACTCGCCAAAGGTCCAGCGATGCGAATACCAGCCCGCCGGGCGCCGATAGGCCGGGGCGCGGAAGCGCTGGGGCGCTGCGAAGTTGCGCTGGAAGCGGCTGAAATCCGCGCGCGGACGGACATCGCCGCGCCGGTAGTCACTGTCATTGCGGCCGCGATTCTGGTCCCAGCCGCGATTATCCCGGCCATTGTCGAAGCGGTTGTCGCCGCGA
>JAFIHO010000093.1 GCA_017849395.1 Hyphomicrobiales bacterium | reverse complement strand
TTTTTCGGCATTGGCGGCGGCTTCCTGATTGTGCCAGGACTGGTCGCATCCACATCGATGCCGATCCTGCGCGCGATCGGCACCTCGCTGATCGCGGTCGCGGCCTTCGGGCTTACCACGGCCGCGAATTATGCGATGTCGGGCATGGTGCTGTGGCCGCTGGCGGGCGTGTTCATCCTGGGCGGTATCGGCGGCAGCATGGCGGGCACCTGGACGTCGCGGCGCATGGCCGCCCATAAGGGACAACTCAACACGGTATTCGCCGCGCTCGTGCTGATCGTGGCCCTGTACATGCTTTACCAAAGTGGTCAGGCTTTAGTTTCCTAGCGTGTTGCCCGCGTCCTAGCTGGCTGCGCGCCAGCCATTGACCAGACGACATTTGAGCGACATTTGCTTGTCATGCTCGGTATTCCGCGCACAATAACAGGCTTGCAATAATCTCCGACGGTAACAAACTGTGCGCATTCGAAGAGTGCGCTGATAAAGAATGATGAGGCCTTGTTGCACGGCGTCGCCGCGAGGCGCCCGTTTTTTGACGAAGCCGGTCTGCGTCGGCAGCATTTGAGAGGCGCGCCATGAGCATGATCCGAAACTGTCGCGCATTTTCTGCAACATCGCGCTTCGTTGCCGCTACCGCCGCGTCTTCGGCAACATATTTTGCGCCTACCGCGGAAGACGCGCGCAACAGGATACCAGCCAGGGACATGGCCTAACCGAACACAGCGCTCGGAATGGCGCTCTGCCACAACCGAACTTAAGGAGACATCATGAGCATCCTGAAAAGCCGCCGTTCTTTCCTGGAATCCGCAGGCTTCACTGCCGCCACCGTGGGCTCGACCTGGTCCAGTTTCGCGCAGGCCGCGGAAAACAAGGCTGTTCCGGACCTCATCGTGATCAATGCCAAGGTCACGACCATGGACCCGGCCCAGCCCCGGGCCGAGGCTTTTGCCGTGCTGAAGGACCGTTTCCTGGCGGTGGGCTCCACCACCGACATGAAGTCCCTGGCCGGGCCCAGGACCCGCGTCTACGACGCCAGGGGTATGATGATCACGCCGGCCTTTGCCGATACCCACAACCATGGCGGTGGCGAGCAGTTGCTGTTTGGCGTGGTCGCCGGCGATCCCTATGGCTGCGAGTTCACCACCATCAAGGCGATCCAGGACAAGCTGCGCAAGAAAGCCGCCACTCTGCCGCCCGGCACTTGGGTCAACGCCATCCAGTATGATCTGACGAAGGTCAAGGACAACCGCCAGCTGACCCGGCAGGATCTGGACGCCGTTTCGACCGACCATCCGATCGAGGTCATGCACCGGGGCAGCCACAGCTGGTTCTACAACAGCAAGGCCTTCGAGATGGCGGGCATCACCAAGAACACTCCCAATCCGGTGGGGGGCACCTATGACAAGGACGCGCGCGGCGAATTGAGCGGCCGCGTGACCGACACGGCCCGCCGGGCGATGATCAAGCCGGGCATCGGTAAGCGTGAAACCTTCAGCCCGGCGGAGAAGGCGCGGCGGGAATTGGCGGGCGTGGAATTCATCAGTAAGAAATACACCGAACAGGGTCTGGTCAGCGTCTGCCACAATGAGAATGTGCTGGATGCGATGCAGACGGCGCGGGCCAAGGGCACCCTGCTGCACCGCGTCAGCTATGAGGTCAATGGCGATCTGCTGGAGGCGATGATTAAGAATAATATCAGGACCGGCTTCGGCGATGAGGTTCTGAGTTTCGGCGCTACCACCGAACACACGGCGGATGGCGCGATCTCCAGCCGTACCGCAGCCCTCAGCCGGCCCTATATTGGCATCACGCCGCCCTACAAGGGCAATCTCGTTCTGACGGCTGACGAGATCGAGCCTTGGGCCGAGCGGGTGCACAGGGCGGGCATCCGGGTCAACACCCATTCAAATGGTGATGTCTCGATAGACCACACGCTGACCGCGTATGAAAGGGTGTTCAAAAAATTCCCAAGGCCCAACATCCGTCCCCGCATCACCCATTGCAGCGTGATGAATGAAAGCCTGATCCGCAGGGCAAAGGCGCTGGATGTATGTCCTTCGGAATTCAGCACCTACCTTTACTATAACGCCGACAAGTTTGGCGCTTTCGGCGCGGAATTCATGAAATACACAATGCCGTACCGCAGCCTGCTCGATGCCGGGATCAAGGTGTCCACCGGTTCGGATTTCGGCGCTGGTCCCTATCAGCCGCTGATGGCGATCCAGGGCATGGTGACGCGCAAGGGTTTCAACGGCGAAACCTGGGGCATCAACCAGAAGGTCACCGTGGACGAGGCCATCCGCTGCGGCACCATTTTCGGCGCCTATGCCACGGGCGAAGACCATATCAAGGGCTCCATCACGCCGGGCAAGCTGGCAGATTATGTGGTGTTCTCGGATGATCTCCATGTCATCGATCCCGAAAAGATTCTTGATGTGAAGGTGGTGCAGACGGTGGTTGGTGGTGTCGTCCGGCACCAGGCCTAGCGACTTTTTTTATCAAGTCTGCTACCGCTAGACGCGGGCGCGCGAGGTCAATCTATCGCGGCAACCGGGTGCGCAAGATGGCAGCGGATTTGTCGGCTGGTCTTTATGAAACTTCGTCTGTCTGCAGGCTATTCCAGCTCACCATGAAAATTGCCGCGGCGAGGGGGCCCACAACAAAACCGTTCAGGCCCAGCAGCTCTATTCCACCCAATGTGGAGATCAGGACCACATAGTCGGGAAGTTTGGTGGATTTTCCCACCAGGAACGGCCGCAGCAAATTGTCCACCAGCCCGATGACAACGACTCCATACAGGGTCAGCAGTAGGCCATCCCATACCGCACCTGTCGCCACCAAATAGATCGCGACTGGCCCCCATACGATCGCCGCGCCAACTGCGGGCAGAAGGGACAGGAAGGCCATCACGACCGCCCATAACAATGGAGCCGGTATGCCCAGGAACCAGAAAGCGAGCCCCCCTAGCATCCCCTGGACAGCCGCAACGATGATACCGCCCTTGACGGTCGCGCGCACGACAAGGCTGATCCTGTCTGCCAGCATGCCCTTACGGTCCGTGCTCAGGGGCACGGCGTCTTTCACATTTTTCAGAATGCGGTCGCCATCGCGGAGCAGGAAGAAAAGAAGATACAGCATGATGCCAAGATTGAGCACGAAATCGAACGCGCCAAGGCCGATGCCCAATGCCTGGGCTGCGATGAACCGGTTGGCATCGGTGATCGCCTTGATAAGTTTGGCGCGCGCGGCGGAAAGGTCAGACAGGCCGAAACTGGCCAGCAGTTCGCGCAGCCATGCGGGCATGGCGTCCATCACCTGCTGAAGGTAGCCGGCAAAGTCCAGTTCGCCGGACTTGATCCGGTCAAAGACGCCGGACGCTTGCTGTCCAAGCGAGATGCTGATCAGCAGAAGCGGCAGAACCACGATGACAATGACGGCCATCACGGTCACCAGCGACGCGAGCCCGGTGCGCTGCCCGAAAGCTTTGCGCAGTCGCAAATTCAGCGGATTGAACAGGATGGCCGCGACCAGGCCCCACAGAATGGCCCCATAAAAGGGAAGCAATATCCAGGCGAATGCAATGGTGGCGATGACCACCAAAGTCACGAAGAATTTGTTGTCCCGCTTCAGCATGTTCCGTTCGTCGGTTCCTGAACCCGGCGAAGCGCAGATCAATACCGCTCGGGCAACCGATAGACCGTAGAGAGTTCCGGCAACGGCTGCAATTCTCGATTCGCGGGGCGCGGGCCTGTTCAACCTTTCGGGAGCGCGTTATCTGTTAGGTCTCCGTGCCATCGGATCGCGGAAGCAAAAGAAGATAAGTGGGGGGAGATATGAGCACACCAGCGAGACGTCGCGCGCCGGGCAGGAGAGTGGCGATGACCGCCCTCTGTGTCAGCCTGCTGGGGCAACCCGTTTTTGCCGACAGCTTTGCGCCTGTCGGCCCTGAACAGGCGGGCTTCGATTCCGTGCGGCTGCAAAGGCTGGACAGGTTTCTGGACGCTGCCGTTGCGGAAGGACGGATGCCAGGCTTTGCCATTCTCCTCGCCCGCCATGGTCAACTTGTATCGCTCAAAACCTTTGGCAAGAAAAACATCGCCACCGGCGAACCCGTGGCGACGGACACGATTTTCCGCATCGCCTCGATGAGCAAGGTCGTCACCGGCGCCGCGCTGATGATCCTGTTCGAGGAGAACAAGTTCGATCTGGATGATCCTGTCTCCAAATTCATTCCGGAATTCGCGAATCTGAAGGTCTATGCCGGGACCGATGCGGCCGGTAAGCCGATCCTGGTGGATCCGGTTCACCCGCCAACCATGCGAGAGCTGATGTCGCACAGCGCGGGGTTTGGCTATGGCACGACTGATCATCCTGCCGACAAGCTATTGGCTGCCGAAAAGCCGTTCTCCGCGCCGAACCTCCAAGAGCTGGTCAGGCGCTTCTCGCGTGCGCCCCTGACCGATCAGCCGGGAACGACCTGGCGCTACGGCGCACAGGTAGATATCTCGGGGCACATTATCGAGAAGCTGTCTGGCATGCGTTTCGGCGATTTTCTCCAGCAGCGCCTGTTTGGCCCTCTGGGGATGAATGACAGCGGCTTTTACGTTCCGCCCGCCAAACTGTCCCGCCTGGCGCCCGCCTATTCCGGCGATCGCGCGACCGGAAAATTTGTCGAAGTCAAAACGCCGAACGCCATCGCGTTGCCGAACATTGCCCCGACATCGCCACCGGCGCTGGAATCGGGCGGCGGCGGCCTGTTTTCCACCGTCACCGACTATGCCCGCTTCGCCCAGATGCTGAACAATGGCGGCGAACTGGACGGCGTGCGGATCCTTTCGCCTGCCACCATCGAGATGATGGGCACAAACATGCTGCCCGCCAAGGCGCTGGAGGCTGGCATCCCGCGCCCGCCGGTGCATTTCGACAACAATATCGGTTTCGGACTGGACGTGCAGGTGATGCTCAATCCCCGCGCGGCGGGAAGTCTGGTGGGCAAAGGCACCATGAGCTGGCACGGCGCCTATGCCGGATGGGTGTGGGTCGATCGCGCCAACGACATCATCTGCGTGGGCATGGCGCAGCGTCTTGGCGCCTATCCGGACTATGTGTTCGACGACATCGAACAGGTTCAGAAACTCGTCTACCAGGCGCTTGTCCATCCGGAGCGCTGATTATCCTTGATCTCACTGTTCGGGTTCGAACCATGAAAATTTCCAGCGTGAAGGCATTCCTGATCGCCAACGACCTGACAGGCGGCAAGCCGGTCACCCCGGCGCGGCGTCCAGCTTGGGGCCGGGACGCAGAGGTGGCGGGGCCGATGTCGCGCTTTCCCCGATACAAGAAGGATCGCAGCAAATGGCGGCCCGCCATGCCGTCAGTCGGCTGCATCGTCACAGCCGATGACGGAAGCTGGGGCTTTGGCGCAACGCGGTATGGTAATCCAGTCGCTTCACTGATCAATGAACATATCGGCCCGCTTCTGGTCGGTGAAAACTGCATGGCCACCGAAAGCCTGTGGGACATGATGTTGCGGCTCACATCGCCTTACGGTTCCATGGGGCTCGCCAGCTACGCCATCAGCGCAGTGGATTATGCGCTGTGGGATCTGAAGGGAAAAATCCTGAAACGGCCGGTGTTCGAACTGCTCGGTGGTCCCGCGCACGACAAGATCACCTGTTATGCGACCGGCAATGATACGGACTGGCAGATGGAGCTGGGCTTCAAGGCGACGAAGCTTGCCTGTCCTTTCGGCCCAGTGGACGGCCTGGCCGCACTGGACGGAAACGAACAACTCGTCGCGCAAACCAGGGCGCTCATCGGTCCCGATGTCGAACTCATGCTGGATTGCTGGATGGCCTTCGATGTCGAGTTCACGGTACGGCTGGCGGAGCGGCTGCGGCCCTATGGTCTGCGCTGGATCGAGGATTGTCTTCTCCCCGACGACCTGGATGGCTGGACCACATTGCGCCAGCGCCTGCCATGGCAGGGGCTGGCGACAGGCGAGCATTGGTATGGTGTCGCGCCCTTCCTGCACGCGGCAAGCCGGCGCAATGTGGACGTGTTTCAGCCCGACACCGCCTGGGTCGGCGGCGTGACCGCGACGGTGAAGATATGCCATCTGGCTGAAGCTGCTGGCATCCCTGTGATACCCCATGCGGCCATGAATTCTCCCTTCGGCCAGCATATCTGCTTCGCGATGCCCAATATTCCCTGGGGCGAATATTTCCTGGGCACAGCGCCGGGCGTGCCGCTGGAGGAAGTTACGCCTTTTCCAGGGATGGCCGTGCCGAAAGACGGCGTCCTGACACCGAATGACGGCCCGGGATTTGGCCTCTCCATGTCCCTGGATGACCTCGAAGCCTTGAAGGTCTGACATGAGCCAACTGTCTCCAACAACCGATCGGGCCGTAGGCAAGGCGATGGTGCGGCTGCTGCCGTGGCTTTTGCTGATGTACATGCTGGCCTTTTTGGATCGCGCCAATCTGGGCTTTGCAAAGAATGCGTTCCAGGCTTCGACCGGCATCAGCGAGGCGGCCTACGCATTCGGAGTTGGCATTTTCTCTATCGCCTATGCCTCGATCGAAGTGCCCAGCAACATCCTGATGCACCGTTTCGGCGCGCGGCGCTGGCTCAGCCGCATCATGGTGACTTGGGGCCTTGTCTCCGCTTCGATGGCCTTCGTCCACAGCGCAACCGGCTTCTACATTGTGCGCATATTGCTGGGGATTTCCGAGGCGGGCTTTTTCCCGGGCGCCGTCTATTTCCTGTCCCGCTGGTTTCCGGATGCGCGCCGTGCGCGGGTCATGGGCATTTTCTATTTCGGCTCGCCCCTGAGTTTCGTTTTCGGCGGTCCCCTGTCGGGATTGCTGCTGGAGGCGGATGGAGTCGGGGGCCTGCAT
>JAFIHO010000092.1 GCA_017849395.1 Hyphomicrobiales bacterium | reverse complement strand
TTGAGATAGTTGGCGTGATAGACGACGCCCGCCAGGTCGGTGTCCTCGTAATAAATCCGCAGCGGCAGGACATGCTCCTTGCCGACGAAATAACCCAGACCTTTGACTTCCATCATGCCGATCACCGTGGCAGCCGGGGAATGCACCGCCATGAACGCTTGTAAAGGCTGGGGCGGGCCCGACGGAAGCCCGCTTTCCGAGGGGGCTGGTGCAAACATCGCGGCGCGGGCTTTCCGGCAACACCGCTGCGGGCAGGTCAGGTCTCGTCGCCGCCGTTGAACAGACCCATCTGTGCGGGATCGCGCGGCGGCGGCGCCAGGCCCAGATGACCATAGGCCGCGCCCGTCAGCATCCGCCCGCGCGGCGTGCGCTGCACGAAACCCTGCTGCATCAGATAAGGTTCGACGATCTCCTCGATGGCGTCGCGCGCTTCGCCCAGCGCTGCCGCCACGGTCTCGATGCCGACGGGACCGCCGCCGAAATTTTCCGCGATCAAAGTAAGATAACGGCGATCGAAGGCATCCAGGCCCCGCGCATCCACTTCCAGCCTTGTCAGCGCCGCGTCTGCGATCTTTGCATCGACCCTGGCCTGTTTGGATACCGAGGCGAAATCGCGCACCCGCTTCAGCAGCCGTCCGGCGATGCGCGGCGTGCCCCGCGCCCGGCCCGCGATCTCGCGCGCGCCGTCGCGGGTCAGGTCGAAGCCCAGCACCCGCGCGCCGCGTTCGACGATCGCCACCAGTTCCTCGGGCGTATAGAAATTGAGCCGCAGCGGAATGCCGAAACGGTCGCGCAGCGGCGTGGTGATGAGGCCGGAGCGCGTGGTGGCGCCGACCAGCGTGAAAGGCGCCAGCGTGATCTTCACCGAGCGGGCGCTGGGACCCTCGCCGATGACCAGATCCAGTTCGTAATCCTCCATCGCCGGATAGAGGATTTCTTCCACCGCGGGATTGAGGCGGTGGATTTCGTCGATGAACAGCACATCGCGCGGTTCGAGATTGGTCAGGATCGCGGCCAGGTCGCCCGCCTTGGCCAGGACCGGGCCGGAGGTGGAGCGGAAATTCACGCCCAGTTCGCGCGCCACGATCTGGGCCAGGGTTGTCTTGCCAAGGCCCGGCGGGCCGGAGAACAGGACATGATCCAGCGCCTCGCCCCGCGCCTTGGCTGCTTCGATGAACACCGACAGATTTTCGCGCGTCTGTTGCTGGCCCGTGAAATCCGCCAGCCGCTTGGGGCGCAAGGAGGCTTCCAGCGCGTCTTCCTCGCTGCGTTCCGGTGCAATCAGGCGGTCCGGCTTGGTCATGCTAGCGCCCCATCCCCTTCAGGGCTTCGCGGATCAGAACGCCGGTATCGGCGCCGTCGCCCAGGTCCTGAGCGGCGCGCGCCACCGCCTGGGCCGCCGCGCTGTCGGAATAGCCCAGATGCAGCAGCGCCGATACGGCATCCGCTTCGGGGCCGCGCGGCGCGGCAACCGGCGCGGCGGCTTCGCCCTCACCGCGCAACATCATCGCGGGGGCCTTGTCCTTCAGTTCGGTGGCGATGCGCAGCGCCAGCTTGGGACCGACACCCGGCGCGCGGCCGATCATCGCCTTGTCGCCCAGCGCCAGCGCGCGCTGAAGGTCGCGCGGGCTGAGGGTGGACAGGACCGCCAGCGCGACCTTGGAGCCGACGCTCTGCACCGTCTGGAGAAGACGGAACCATTCGCGTTCCTCGACGCTGGCGAAGCCATAGAGCCGGATGGCGTCGTCGCTGACCTTCATCTCGATCATCAGCGACGCATGCGCGCCCGGCGAAAGCCGCGACAGGGTGGAGGACGGACATTGCACCAGATAGCCGACGCCGCCGACATCCAGGATCACATGATCCTCGGCGATGGAATCCACGGTGCCCGCAAGTTTGCCGATCATTGCACCACCATCACGCGGGCGCGGGTGGTGGACAGATGGGCATGGGCGATGGCGGCGGCCAGCGCATCGGCGGCGTCGGCCTGTTCCACGCCGCAGGCGGGCAGCAGGCGGCGCACCATGAACTGCACCTGTTCCTTGCCCGCGTGACCGGCTCCCACCACGCATTTCTTGATGTGGTTGGGCGTGTATTCGGCGATCTCCAGTCCTGCCTGGGCCGCCGCCAGCAGCGCGATGGCGCGGGCATGGCCCAGCTTCAGCGCCGCCGACGGGTCCTTGTGCACGAAGGCCTGTTCCACCGCGATGGCGGCGGGCGACAGGCGCGCGATGACATCGGACAATTCCTGGTGCAACGCCATCAGGCGCGGACCCAGCCCCTGCGCGGGGCGGGTGGTGATCGCGCCATGCGCGACATGGACAAGGCGCGAGCCCTCGATCTGGATCACGCCCCAGCCCATCGTCCCCAGGCCGGGATCGAGTCCCAATATCCGAATCGCCGCTGCCATGGGGGTTTGTACCCTTTATGTTCGCCTGTGCGGAAGTCGCTTCAGGCGCGGCTGTATTGCAGCATGGCCGAGGCGATCTCGCGCTCGCCCATCACGACCTTGTCGGCGCCCAGCGCCGCCAGGTGATCCACCTCGGCATCGAAATGCGCGCGCGCCACGATGGGCAGGGCGGGATTGGCGCGCCGGGCCTTCTCGACGATCTGCCCGGCCTCGAACGCCTCGGGGATGGCGACGTAGAGAATCCGCGCCTCCTGGAGATTGGCGGCGTTCAGCACCGCGTCGGTGGCGGCATTGCCGGTGATATGCTCGATGCCCGCCGCGGTGAGCCTTTCCGCCGCGCCCTCGCCATCCTCGATCACCAGATAGGGCGCGCCCTGGTGGCGCAGATTTTCGGCGATCAGTCCGCCGACCCTTCCATAGCCAACCACAACAGCATGGCCCGTCAGGGTGGTGGGAACGATGGCCGGTTTCTTCTTCGGCTTGGGCGCGTGGTTGTCCGCCACCTCATCGGGCCGCGCCCGCGCCGCCAGCGCGAACAGCAGCGGATTGAGGAAGATGGAGAGGATCGATGCCCCCAGGATCAGCGGCCGCGCGGCGGGCGGCAGAACGCCAAGCCCGGTTCCCACATCGGCCATGATGAAGGAAAATTCGCCGATCTGCGCCAGGCTGACCGCGACCAGCGCAGGCTGCTGAACGCCCATCACATGCAGCAGGCCCCAGATCGCAAGCCCGCCCGCCAGCACGATGGCGAAGGTGATGGCCAGCGCGATCGGTTCGCTGAGCAGCACGACCGGATTGAACAACATGCCGACCGACACGAAGAACAGCACCGCGAAGGCGTCGCGCAGCGGCAGCGATTCCTCGGCCGCGCGCTGGCTGAGCGGCGAGCCGGACAGGATCATGCCTGCGAAGAAGGCCCCCAGCGCGATGGACACGCCGAACAGATGGGCGGCGGCAAAGGCCACGCCCAGCGCCACCGACAGGACCGCCAGGCGGAACAGTTCGCGGCTGCCGGTATGGGCGATGTAATGCAGCATGGACGGGATGGCGCGGCGCCCGATGACCCACATCAAAACGCCGAAAATCGCCAGCTTGCCGAAGGTGAAACCCAGCGCCTCGGCCAGCGCCTCGGCATTCATGGTCCCGCCCTTCAGGGCAGGCGCGAGCGGCGGCAACACCACCAGCACCAGCACGGTCAGCAAATCCTGCACCACCAGCCAGCCGATGGCGATGCGGCCGCGTTCGCTGTCCATCAGCCGGCGGTCGGCCAGCGCGCGCATCACCACCACGGTCGAGGCCACGGACAGGCAAAGGCCGAACACCAGGCCCTGCGCCATGGTCCATTCGAACCACCAGCCCGCTCCCACGCCCAGAAGGCCGACCATCGCCATCTGCAGGATCGCGCCGGGAATGACCACACGCCGCACCGACATCAGATCGCGCGGGGAAAAATGCAGGCCGACGCCGAACATCAGCAGGATGACGCCGACTTCGGCCAGTTGCAGGGTGAGGCCCTGGTCCACCCGCACGCCGGGCGTGAACGGTCCCACCGCCACCCCGGCCATCAGATAGCCGACCAGCGGGGGCATTCTCAGCCGCTGGGCCACCGTGCCGAGGATAAAGGCCAGACCAAGGCCTATTACCAGCACGATGATCAGGGATGAATTTTCTTCCATGCCGCAACTATGCGGCACGCAGAGCGGTCACGCCAGCTTTGCGTGCCCGATCCGCGCAACAGTGATGCGGAAATCAGCCGCCCAGCTTCGCCATCAGCGCGTCGGACAATTCGTAATTGCCGTAGACATTCTGAACATCGTCATGATCGTCCAGAACCTCGATCAGCTTCAGCAGAGTCTCGCCCGCTTCGTCCGGAACCGAGACAGTATTCTGGGGACGCCAGATGATCGCGGCGCTGGCGGGTGCGCCCAGCTTCGCCTCCAGCGCATCGCGGACCGCCGCGAAGCTTTCCGGCGACGTGATGAACTCATGGGTCTCACCAGAGATGCATTCGTCGGCGCCGGCTTCCAGCGCCGCCTCCAGCATGGCGTCCTCGCTGCCCTTCTCCTTCGGATAGGAGATGACGCCCACCTTGTCGAACATGAAGCTGACCGAGCCGGTCTCGCCCATCGAGCCGCCATATTTGGAGAAGGCGGCGCGCACATCGGCGGAGGTGCGGTTGCGGTTGTCGGTCATCGCCTCGACGATGATGGCCGTGCCGCCGGGGCCGCGCCCCTCATAACGGATCTCGTCGTAATTCTCGCCCGTGCCGCCTACCGCCTTCTGGATGGCGCGTTCGATATTGTCCTTGGGCATGGATTCCGCCTTGGCGGCGATGATGGCGGTGCGCAGGCGCGGATTGTGCGCCGGGTCGGGCAGGCCCGATTTGGCCGCGACGGTGATTTCGCGGGACAGCTTGGCGAACAGCTTGGACCGTTCCTTGTCCTGCTTGCCCTTGCGGAACATGATGTTCTTGAACTGACTGTGACCGGCCATCTGCTTATCCTTTGGTCGCACGGCCGGACGGAAAACCGCTCGCGTCATAGTGCCTGGCCGACGGGACCAGCCGCCGCTCGCACTTTTCCGGGCCGATGCTCCCGGGGCTCATAACCGCCCCGCACCCGGTCTTTCAAGCCCAGTTGCCGGTGTCCCCCGGGGAGGCGCAGGATGCTTTCTTTCCGGGGCAATGTTTCACAGGCGCGCGGCATGAGGGAACTGGGCACGGACCCGCTTACGCTGGGCCATACCGCAATCTCGCTGATCGCCATCGCACTGGGCTTTATTTTGATGTCCGCCATGGTGGGCGGGCAGGCCTCGCGCGGGTTGATCCAGGGCTTTCTGCTCACCACCCTTCTGGTCAGCCTCACCGGCTATCTGTTCCCGCAGCCGGGCCCCCAGCCGACGCCCGGGCAACTGGTCGGCCTGGTGTCGATCGCGGTGCTGGCGGTGGCCATCTTTGCATTCTATGCCCGGGGCCTGTCGGGATCGTGGCGCTGGGTATTCGTGGTGACGGCGCTGGTGGCGCAGTGGCTGGATGTGTTCGTTCTTATCATCCAGCTTTTCATCAAAGTGCCCGCGCTGCATGCGCTGGCGCCCGCCATACCACCCAGCGGCCCGGTCTTCGCAGCCGTGCAGGGCGTGACGCTGATTGTCTTCCTGGTGACTGGCTATTTGTCAGTGAAGCGTTTCCGTCCCTGACCTCTCGCTTTTTCCGGGAGACCTGTTTTAAGGTTCCGAAGCGGGGAGCGTAACTGCATCAGCGGACGCTCGATGGACGTTTTGGCTTTCCGGCAGTCCGGCGCGCGCGCCGGTTCGGGTTTCATTGCCAGAATCCAATTCCGCGGCGCGCGGGGCGGTGATGCACCGCCTGCCTTTCTTCGCCGCCTGCCCGCGATCGTTCTGACCCTGTGTTTGCAGGCCGGCCTTCTGGCTCTGCTGATCCATTCCCTGCGGCAGGGCATATCGCCGTCCGTGCCCGTTATGCGCGAGACCTATCTGCGCCTGCCGCGCCTGATCGAGCCGCGCCGCGCGCCCAGCACCATCGATGCGCGCGGCAATCCGCGACCCGTGCCGCCTGTGTTCGTGCCGCCCGCCTGGCAGGCTCCGCCATCGACGGGCACGCCGCCGGTGGCGGGCACGGCACCCGATATCCAGGGGTTTGGACAGGCGCTGAACAGTTGCGCGCCGGAGAATTTCGCCAATCTGACGAAGGAGCAGCGCGCCCGTTGCCTGCATCCCGGCGCGGGCCTGGTGGTGCGGCAGGCGCCGCCCCTGATGGGCACGCGCAGCCAGGTGAAGGACGAGGCCCATTGGCGCGAGGAACTGGCGCGCGAGCAATCGCCCACCTTGCTGCCCTGCCTGGGCGGGCTGGATGTTATGTGCCTGTTGCGAAAAATCGCCACCAACAGCATGAGTGACTTCACCGATCCGCGAAGCTGGCCGCGCTATCAGGTCGAGCAAATTCCGCCGGAGGATTTCTACCGGATCGAGAAAGCCTATGACGAATGGCATGAGGCACACCCGGATGCTCATCTCGCGCCTGCACACTGAAGGCGGGAAATTTTCCAGTACATTGCGGCATTGCCGGAACGGGAAATACCGCTAGGATTTGCTGTGAGACATTCGCGTGGCGGTTCATGTTCCTTCCGGTTCTACGTCTCCTTCTTTGCGGCATCGCCGTTTCGGCTTTCGGCAGCGCCGCTTCGGCGCAGACGGCGGGCTTCTATACCGACGCGCAGGCGG
>JAFIHO010000091.1 GCA_017849395.1 Hyphomicrobiales bacterium | reverse complement strand
GCCCTGCCCGCCCTTCTGCCGCTTGTGCCGCCCCCGCGACGAACCGGGTTTGCGGCTCTATTTGCCGTCGGGCCCGCGTGCCGCGCGGGTGGCCTCCTCCGGGTCGTAGTTCCTGCCGGATAGTTCCACCGCGACCTTCAGGTGAATTTCGCCCTGCCCCGCCAGCATCATTTCCTGCGTCTCGGCATTCTGCTCGAACACCAGCGAGGGGTCTTCCTCGATCAGTTTGGCGATGGCGGCGGTAACCTTCACCTCGTCCTTGCGATCCTCCGCCGCGATGGCCATGCGATAGACGGGCGGCGGGGCTTCGATCGCCGGGTGGCCCGCGCCGGTCTTGCCGGTGGAGAGCATCTCTCCGGTGCGGAAATGTTCCAGCCGCGCCAGAGCCACCGTGTCGCCCTCGGAAGCCGCGTTGCGCTTGGCCTGTTTCTCGCCCGACAGCGCAAGAATGCCGCCGATGCGCGCCTCATGGCCGTCCGCTCCATGCAGCACCGCGCCCTCTTTCAACGAGCCGCGCAAAACCCGCACCAGGCTCAGCTTGCCGCCATGGCCGGAGTGGAACGTCTTCATCACCTGCACCACCGTATCCGCACCGGGCTTCAACCCCAGCCGCTGCGCCGCCGCCGCGACACCGGGCACTTCATGGCGCAGCGCCTTGAGCAAACGATCCACGCCATTGTCATTCTCCGCCGACCCGATCAGCACAGGCACAACCAGTCCTTCCGACAGTTCGCGCGCCAAATCCTGGAACACTTCCTCGCGCGGCGGCTCGACATCACTCAGCAGTTCCTCCATCAACCGCTCGTCATAATCGGCCAGCCTCTCCAGCATCTGGAAACGTGCTTCCTTTTCGCGCGCGAAATCCGCGATGCTGACAACTTCGCTGGGCGCATGGGCGCGATAGACATAGGCCCGCTCCAGCGCCAGATCGACAAAGCCGGTGGCGGCGCCATTCTCCCAGATGGGAATCTGGCGCAGCAGAAGCGGCTTTTCGCTCATCGCCTGCAGCGTATTGAGCAAACCGCGCAACGAACCCTTGGCCTTGTCGAATTTGTTGACGAACAGGATGTGCGGAATGTTCGCGTCCGACAGACGCTTCAGGAAGGGTTGCAGCATCTGCGCCTTGGCCGCTTCCGGTTCGCACACCACCACTGCCGCGTCGACGGCCGGCAGCACATTCAGCGTGTCGGCGAGAAACTCGATGGAACCGGGGCAGTCGATGAAGGTGAACTCCTCGCCCAGATATTGCGTGGCCAGCACATTCGCCTCCACACTCATCTGGCGCGCACGAGCCTCGGGGCCGGAATCGCCCAAGCTCGTTCCGGCAGGCACAGAACCTTTTCGCGGCACCGCGCCGGTAAGAAAAGCGATGCTTTCCATCAAGGAGGTCTTGCCGCTGCCATAGGGGCCGATCAGCGCCACGGCACGCGGCCCGCGACTTATCTTGGTGGTTTCCTGGGTTTGCTTGGACATAAGCGCCTCCTCAGCGAGAGCCTTTGGGGCTTTCGGGGCGCTTATCGAGCTGTCGTCCGTACGCTGTCGCCACGGACCGGGCCGCTCACGCGCCCCTCCAGTCGCGGCGATGCTCGCGCCGTTTCCGGGGCGCGGTCAAGCTGCGGCAACCCGAATCCGGCCGTTAATTTTATCGCCGGTTGCAGCGCGGCAAGTCCGATCTCAGTAACCCCGCTTGGGGTCCACCACCGAAAAAAGCCGGTCGCCCGCCACATAGCGCCTGAGATTTTCCCGCGCGATCACCCACATATCCTCGCCCCCGGAAGCCGCCGTGGTGTCCACGGCATGAGAGGCGGTTTCGGGCGTCATGATGAGGTTGGGAGCGGTGAACAGCGGATCGTCCGGCGCAAGCCGCGAAGGATTGGCGGGATCGGCCAGATCGATCCCCGCGCCGCCGAGTTGGCCCGATTTCAGCGCCGCCACCAGATCGGCGCTCACCACCTCGCCGCCGCTGGCGACATTGATCAACAGCGCGCCCTTCTTCATGCGCGCGAACATGGCGGCGTTGAACAGCGACTTGGTATCGGGCGTCAGCGGC
Organism: Hyphomicrobiales bacterium; assembly: GCA_017849395.1. Lineage (GTDB taxonomy): Bacteria > Pseudomonadota > Alphaproteobacteria > Micropepsales > Micropepsaceae > Rhizomicrobium. The sequence continues at coordinate 10,851 of JAFIHO010000091.1, read as the reverse complement.
GCCGCCAGCATCACCACATCGGCCTTGCCCACCAGTTCGGGCAATTCGCTCGAAAGTCCGACATAATCGACATAATCCGGTCCCTGGCGGCTGGAGTTGCGGGTGGCGATCACCTTCATGCCAAGCCCTTTCGCCATCCTGGCGATCTGGTTGCCGATGCCGCCGAGACCAACCACCAGCAAGGTGCGGCCTTCAACCACCCACAAACGGCCCGGCGGAATCCCGGCGCGGTCGAACTTCCCCTTAGACTGCTGCACGGCATAAAGATCGAGCCCGCGGCCAAGCGCCATCATCATGGCGATGGAATGTTCCGCCAGCGGGCGCGTCAGTACGCCCGCCAAGTTGGTGATGACCACCGTGCTGTCCGCGATCTTCTGCGGCACGGGCTGCAACTGATCCGTATGCTCCGCGACCTGGAAACAGCCCGCCACCGTGACGCTGCCCTGCTGGATCCAGTGCAGCTTCTTGCCCGCGTTCAGCGTCTCGCGGTTGCAGGGCATGCGCACCAGCGCGTCGGCGTCGGCGATCTGGGCCAGCATGTCCTTCTGGTCGCGCACCGACACCAGCTTCACGTCCGGCACCGCCTTCTGCAGCCAGGCCAAGCGATTGGTGTTGTTATCAACGCCGACGAGAATTTTCTTCGGCTTCACCCAGCCCCTGATGAGATCGCGCGAAGGCGTGGGATTCTCGACCAGCCCCAGCCGCCGCGCCGTGTCGGCGAAATCGCCATCCGGGATTGGCGTGGATACCATCGGCTGAGGACCGCCCAGATTGGCGGTGCCGGATATCTGCGCCAGCGCTACGCCCGGCAGCGCAAGGGTGGCGGCAAACGCTATAGCGGCAGCTTTCATGATGTCCCCCATTCTCGGAGAAACCTATCATGGCACGCTGCCCGCCAAAGACCGGCCGGATACGAAATTCAGCGAAATGGCGGATCAGAAAAAGACGCGGGTCGAAAGCTGGAACTGGCTGTTCGTCACATTGGGGCTCGGCAGTCCGTCCAGCACATAGGCGCCCTTGCGCGAATCCATGCCGACCCATTCGCCGGTCAGCCGCATCCACTCCAGCGGCGACCAGGACACCGCAAGAGTGACGGCATGGCCATCTTCTTCCAGTACATGCGGCGACGGCGGGCGGCGCGTCTCGAACCAGTCGCCACGAATGGAGAACCGCACATCCTCGATATCATAGCTGGCCAGCAGGAACGCAGAATCGAAATAGGTGATGGAGCGCATGCCGGGACGCGGGATCACCAGCGTGTCGCCGGTCATCCATTGCGAGATCAGGACCAGCGAGCCCCATTGGGTGCGCGCACCGACATTCCAGAAATGGGTGGCCCAGCTTGTGTCGCGCAGCGTGCGCGCGGCGGCATCGGCGGCATTGTCGTAACGCATCACCGAGAACTTGGCGATGCCGGACATCTGCCAGCCAAGTCCCGCATACCATCCGACGCGGCCATCTATTTCCTCGAACTCCGAGGTGCGCCACGGCACGGTCTGGCGAAACAAGCGCCCCGTCACATTGGGGAGCGGCAACCGCTCGATCAGGCCGACAGGCCTGTCATGCATCGCCCAGCCGCGATCGGCCAGCAAGATGCCCGTGGGATCATTGCAGCAATAAAGCGAGCCCATCGCCGAGAAAGTGCCAAGATCCGTGCGCCATTTCACAATGGCTTCACTGCCGATGGTGCGCAGCTCCTCGCCGATCCAGGCGTTTATGGCGGAATAGGTCAGGGTATAGGGACTGGCCCAGCCCAGATCGTCATTCTCAAGGCTGATGGTGGGATAGAAGGCGCCGGTCTTTACCGACCAGGACAGATCGCCTTCGGCTTTCGGCTGCCAGGAGAGATAGGCTTCCATCGCGTCGATACCGGTGCGCTGCAAAGGTTCGGCGCGCAGCACGCCCACGAAATGCAAATCGCTGCGGATCGCGACATCGGCCTGCAGATAAGCTTCGACGAAACGCAGATTGCCGCGGTTGGGACCGAAGCGCAGCTTGCCCAGCCCATTGTTGAGCCAGCCATTCTGGTCGTCGGGCACGATCAGCCGCGCATCGGCATAGCCGGTGATGGTGACATCGTCCGACAAATCGATGGCCCATGTCCGCGCGGCGGAAAAGGCAAGCAGCGGGATGGCCAGAAGAAGATACCCCAGGCGCATGGCATGATCCTGGACCCGCCATGCTTAAAACCGGGTAACCAAGGATTCCCCTGCTTAATCCTTGGTTTTCTGCTTCAGCCCATGCGGACTTTCTTCCCCGCACGGCGAAGCCGTTGTCGGGGGAGGATGTCGTAGCGAGGTGTCGCCGGAGGCGACCCGAGCTGCGACAGATGGGGGCTAGATCAAGTCAAACTTGCGCAGAATCGCTGGATGCGATGACAGGCATCTTCCAGCACTTTGTTGGAGGTCGCGTAGGAGTTGCGGAAAAAGGGCGACAGGCCAAAGGCCGCGCCATGCACCACCGCCACGCCTTCGGTCTCCAGCAGTTCGGAGGCGAAATCCTCGTCGGTGGCGATCACCTTGCCGGACGGGGTCTTCTTGCCGATCAGCTTCCTGATCGAAGGATAGACATAGAATGCGCCTTCGGGCTTGGGGCATTCGATGCCGTTGCTCTGATTCAGCATCGACACGACCAGGTCGCGGCGCTCCTCGAAGATCTTCTGGAATTTCGGGATGAAATCCTGCGTGCCGTTCAGGGCCTCAACGCTGGCCCATTGCGAGATGGACGCGGCGTTGGTTGCGGACTGGGATTGCAGCTTGGCCATCGCCTTGATCAGAGGCTCCGGACCGGCGCAATAGCCGATGCGCCAGCCGGTCATGGCATAGGCCTTGGACACGCCATTCATGGTCAACGTGCGGTCGTACAGTTTCGGCTCGACCTCGGCGACGGTGTGGAACTTGAAGCCGCCATAGACCAGATGCTCATACATGTCGTCGGTCAGCACCCACACATGCGGATGCTTCAGCAGCACATCGGTCAGCGCCTTCAACTGCTCCCTGGTGTAGCAGGCACCGGTCGGGTTGGAGGGCTGGTTGAACACCAGCCACTTGGTCTTCGAGGTGATCGCCTTTTCCAGCGCTTCCGGCGTCAGGCGGAAACCCTGCTCCAAAGTGCATTCCACGATCACCGGCTTGCCGCCCGCCAGCATCACGATGTCGGGATAGGATACCCAATAGGGTGCGGGCACGATCACCTCGTCACCGGGATTTACGGTCGCCAGCAGCGCATTGAACAGGATCGACTTGCCGCCCGGCGACACGAAGGTCTGGGCCGGCGTGTAGTCCAGGTTGTTCTCGCGCTTGAACTTCTTCGCGATGGCCTCGCGCAGTTGGGGAATGCCCTCGACCGCGGTGTATTTGGTCTCGCCGCGGCGTATGGCGGCGATGGCCGCTTCCTTGATGTTTTCCGGCGTGTCGAAATCGGGCTCGCCCGCGCCCAGGCCGATCACGTCGCGGCCCGCCGCCTTCAGGTCTCGCGCCTTGCTGGTCACTGCGATGGTCGGGGAGGGCTGGATGCGGTTGAGGGAGTCGGCGAGGAAGCCTTTCGGCAGCGGCGGCATGGTCGGACCTATCCAGCAAGGGGTGGAAAGAAGCGGCGCGGACATAACAATCGGCGGGCACGGCGGCAAGCGAAAGCCGAAAGACCTGATTTAACTTTGGCATGGTTTGAGGGCATTCCCCGGCCCCGGCCGCCAATTTCTCCCGGAAATGCTGGGAGTTGCGGAAAACCTGCAATTCACGCGGAGCCGGTAACCCGGCGGATAAGATGTAATGTTAGCATCACGGGGTTCGAGTCGGGGACGCACATGACGCGCCGGATCGCCACCATTGTCCTGCTGGCCGGAATGCTGGCGTTGGCAGGCTGTTCAAGACCTCAGCCCCCTACCGGCAAATGGGAAGGCGGCTATGACAGGAACGGCACCATCGTGGTCGCGCGGGTCGAGGTGCTGCCCAACGGGCTGGTCAAGGTCACGGCGCCGGACATAACCAACGCCTTTGTGGATGACGCGATGCGCGCGCGGCTGCGCGACCGGCTGGAGGCCGATCTTGTCCATGCCTGGGACGAGGTGAAGCCCCGTCCCTTCGATTTCGACGGCAAGACCTTCCGCAAGCCCGGCGGTGTCGCCCCCCAGATGGAATGGGACAAGGACAGCGGGCAGATGACGCTCAAGCTTTATATTGGCGCCAATCCCGCCCTGCCTATCGTGCTGCGGCCAGTGGATTATTTCCATGATAGCCCGTGGGGTACGGGCTAAAAAAGTCCCGCGAGATTCTCCCGCGGGACTTTTCATTCTCGTGATCCTATCAGCGATAGGGATTGTTCGGGTGGCGGTCGCGCCAGTTCGGCACACCGTCCCCATCCCGATCGCGGTCAAAGCGATTTGGAATACCGTCGCGATCCTGATCGCGGCGCATGGCGCGATAGCGGTCGCGGTAATTCGCCTGATACCACACGCGTTCGCGCGAATTGCGCCATGCATGCCAATTGTTGCGGCGGTCATAGTAACCGTCGCGATAGCCGATAACGACATCACCAGCGCGGAACGAAAACGCGGCCTGCGCATTCGCGGCCGGCACTGTTCCAACGAATCCGGCGGTACACATCGCACTCGCCATCAAAACCATCTTAAGGGCGTGTTTCATTTTCTATCTCCAAGAACAACACCGCAGAAACGGCGCGGTGTTACACCTCACAGCGATGAAAACTCTGCGCCCCTCCGATCGTTCCTGCGCGCTGACCCCGGTGCGTGTCCAAAGAAATTGCCTTGGGGCAATTTGATGGCATCGACAAACTTCCGGGGCATTCAGTGTTGTGGCCGCATTGGGGCCGCCAGCGGGATCTCGACGGACAACCCGCGAGGTCCGATCATCCCTGATGTCATTGTCGCTCCAATCTCCCCGCGTTTCCGGCACATAGATTTAAAGATGGGAGGGTCAGGAAGATGACGGCATCAGGCTTTAATTTACAGACGTGGCCTCGCTTTGCGTCAACTTCCCCCAATGCGAGGGGGTTGCGTGGAACTCGCGAATCGTCCGCCATACTGTCCCATGCGCGATATCGACATCTGGGAGTCTGCGACCCGCCTGGTGCAGGTTTTCGAGGACAAGGCCGTGATGGCGGCCGGCATGTGCGAGGATATCGCGCAGGCTCAGGGAGATCCCGAATTGTGCCGCGCCTGGGAGATGATCACCGCCGCGGTGATCGAATTGCAGCGCCGCAACGCGATCAACTGAGCGCCGCACTTCACCAATTCCCCTTGTGCCATGAGTGCCGTCCGGCGAGTATCGCGCGGGGCTTGTGAGGACATCTTCAAATGAAGTCATTGCGAGCCGGGATGCCGGTATCCCGCCTTGCGCTGGGTGCAGCATTGCTGGTGGCAGTGCAGGTCGGCGTGCTGCACGTTCTCGGCCAGCCTTTCCTGCCCCTCGACGGACATCTGAAGCTTTGGGAGCGCGAAGTCTTCTCTCCGCGCATGTCGCAGGAACTGACCGACTGGTACAGCCTATCCCACATCATTCACGGCTTCGGCTTCTTCTGGTTGCTGCGGCTGATCCTGCCATCGCTGCCGATGGGGACACGGCTGCTGATCGCCATGGGACTGGAGGTCGGCTGGGAGATCGCGGAGCACACGCCTATGGTCATTCAAGCCTACCGCCAGCAGGCGACGGCGGCGGGCTATAAGGGCGACAGCATCGTCAACCCGCTGTCCGATACGGTCATGATGGTCGCGGGCTTCCTGTTCGCGGCGGCGGTCAGGGCGCGCTACGTCATTGCACTGGCGATTGGCTTCGAGATCTTTACCGCCGTGATGATCCGCGACGGGCTTTTGCTCAACATCATTGGCTTCGTCGCGCCCAGCAAGGCGCTGAATGACTGGCAGGCCGGAGCGCAGCACTAGCCGCAGAGGATGATGGCACCGGAAAGCTGGTCCGCGCGTTGATGCCCCCGGAACGCCGGAGTGCCAACGATGAACGATATCGCCCTGTCTCTGGTCACTCTGCCTGCCGCCGGCAGCGGCGTCGGCGAATTCTGGATCAGCAACGTCCACACCCAGGCCGAGAATCCGTCGCAATGGCAATTCTGCCTGTGCGGCGCGCAAAAGCGCTTCATCGCCCGATTTATCTATGACGACCAGATTGCGGCACGGCGTGCGGCGGTAGCCATGGGTGCGGCGCTGCAAGGCGCGCTGTTCATCGATACCAAGAAAGCGTGACGCTAAACCGTAGGGTAAAGATCACCATTTGTTGAACGCGAAGAACGCTGCGGCAACAATCAGGGCAAAGGCGACGAGATGATTCCATCTCAGCGCCTCGCCCAGATAAGTCACCGAAAAAATGGCGAACACCGCCAGGGTGATGACCTCCTGCATCGTCTTGAGCTGGGCCGCGGAATAAACCGTGTGGCCTATCCGATTGGCGGGAACGGCCAAGCAGTATTCGAAGAACGCGATGCCCCAGCTTATGGGAATGACAAGCCATAGCGATGTGGCGGGATATTTGAGTTGGCCATACCAGGCGAACGTCATGAAGACATTTGAACAAAGAAGAAGAAGAATCGGCGCAACCATCGCCCAGTTCATCGCAGGCCCCATTCTTGTCGATTCGAGGAGCACCCTCCGGGTTCGTCCTTCGGGCAATTCCTGAGCGTGACGTCATTCATGGCGCTGCCGTCAACTGCTGTTTGAGAAGTGTAAACATCGAGGCCTGCATCTCTGGCTTCTGCTGAAAAAAGAGGCGCAGGCAACCGGAAATCCTAATTTGGAAAATATGTTTCGCGGGGCCTGAAAGAGCCCACGATTTGCGACAGACAGTTACAATTTTGGGGCGTGCACATGCTTCACCTTCGGTCCCCTTAGGACCAATCTGCCATCCGGCAAGTGTCCGTTCGGCGCTCCACCTTAAGGATACGGCCAATTCAGGACGGCCGGACCGGCTTTGGTGCCCCCCACGTAAAGCCCCAGTCCGGTCGTCCATTTCCCCCAAAAATCCCCCTCCTTCGCAGCCGCGACAAAAGCTTACCGTCTCGCCCATTGCGCTTGGCTGGCCTCTGCCCATATTTGGCGGAACCGGGCCCGGTAACTGAGGGGTCCAAGACCCGGCGGCCTTATCGGCCTCCTCCATTTGGCGACGAGTGTTTTGATGAGACCGCTATTTCGCAGCCTGACCGCGAGCACGCTTGCCCTGTCCCTCGCGGCATGTTCGGCCCTCCCTACCCCACTTGACCGTCCCGGCGACGTACCCACCGACTTCACCGCCCCGCAGACCGATAATCCGATCGCTCCGCTCTGGCCGGAGACGACCTGGTGGGCGAATTTCCAGTCCGAAGAACTGAGCCCCCTCGAAGAACTGGCACAGAAAGAGAATCTGGACATCGCCATCTACCGGGCGCGCGTGATCCAGGCCGAGGCCGCTGACGGCGTCGCCTTTGCCGGCGTGTTGCCGACGGCAAGCTTCGCGGACAGCTACACCCACACCCAGGGCTCGACCCCGGTCCAGCAGCCCAAGAACAATTTCCGCTTCGGCCTGACCGCCAGCTACCAGCAGAACATCTTCGGCCAACAATATTACAATCTGGAAGCGGCGCGGCAGAATCTGCGCGCGGCGCGCTATGCCCAGGCGGTGATCGGCATCTCCGTCGCCGCAACGGTAGCGGACCAGTATTTCATCATCCTGTCGCTGCGGGAGCGGATCGCCATTTCCCGCGCCAATATCGAAGCCGCCAAGCGCATTCTCGCCATCACCCAGGCGAAAGTGTCGAGCGGCGTATCATCCAACCTCGACCTGGCCCAACAGCAGGGCATTGTCGCGCAGCAGGAATCGCTACTGCCTGGCCTGATCCAGCAGGAACGCGAGGCGCGCTATGCGCTGGCGATCCTACTGGGCCGCGCGCCGGAGGGCTTCGATGTGAAAGCACAGAGGCTCGACATCGTGTCGCCCGCCGTGAAGCCCGGCCTGCCCTCAGAAGTGCTGCTGCGCCGTCCGGACGTGGCCAATGCCGAAGCCGTTCTCTATGCCGCCCATGCCAATGTGGATGCGGCGCGCGCCGCCTTCTTCCCGACCATCAGCCTGTCGGGCGGCACGGCCTATGCCACCACGATCTTCGAGAATCTGTTTAATCCCACCAGTTTCGTGTGGACTCTGAGCACATCCATCACCCAGACCATCTTCGGCGGCGGCGCCATCAGGGCCAACCTGGACCTCCAGAAGGGCCGCGAAGCCGAAATGATCGCGACCTATCGCAAGACCGTGTTCACTGCCTTCAGCGAAGTGGAAACCGCGCTGGGCCGGGTTCAGGCTACGGGCGAGCAGCTGGAACGGCTGGACGCGCAGGTGAAGGCCTATGCCGAGGCGTTCCGCATTTCCGAACTGCAATATCGCGAAGGCACCATCGACATCCTCGCCCTGCTGAACAATCAGCAGCAGCTTTTCAGCGCCCAGAACGCGTTCGTGCAGACCAAGCTGGCGCGCCTGGAAGCCAATCTGAGCCTCTATCAGTCGCTGGGCGGCGGCTGGACCCAGAAGGCGGATGACGAGAGCTATCAGTATCAGCTCGATTGGTGGCCGCTTTAATTTAGCCCCCATCCGTCACAGCTCGACTCGGCTTCGCCGAGATCTCGCTGTGACACCTTCCCCGACAGTTGCTTCGCAACACGGGGGAAGGAAGCCGGTATGTGTTGCAACAGTCGTTCGCCATCAGCTGTGGCCCTTCACCGCCTTGGGCAGGTATGGCGCTTCGAGAGACGCGATTTCGTCGGCGGTGAGCTTCAGGTCCACCGCTTTGATGGCGTCCTCCAAATGGGACATTTTTGACGCGCCGACGATGGGTGCGGTGATCGCCGGCTTGTGCAGCATCCAGGCCTGCGCCACCTGGGCGTTGCTGACGTCCCGCGCCGCAGCGATCTCGCTGACCTTGTTGCGGATCGCATAATCCGCCGGGCCATACTCCAGATTGTGGGCGTTGTCGCTTTTGGCGCGGGTGGAATCCTTCACATTCTCCGGATCGGCCTTACGGCCCAGAAAGCCGCGCGAGAGCGGACTCCAGGGGATCACGCCGATCCCCTTGGCGGCGCAGAGGGGCAGCATCTCGCGCTCCTCCTCGCGATAGACCAGATTGTAGAAATTCTGCATCGAGACGAATTTCGTCAGGCCCATCGCCTCGGCCTTGTTCAGATATTCGGCGAACTGCCAGGCCCACATGGAGGACGCACCGATATGGCGCGCCTTGCCGGCCTTCACTACATCATGCAGCGCCTCGATGGTTTCCTCGATGGGCGTGTGCGGATCGAAGCGGTGAATCTGGTAGAGATCGACATAGTCGGTGCCCAGCCGCTTCAGTGACTCGTCGACGGCGTGCAGGATATGTTTGCGCGACAGGCCGCCATGCACGCCGTCGGTGGGATAGAACACCTTGGTCGCCAGTACATAGGCTTCACGCTTGCTGGCGAAATCCTTTAACGCGCGGCCCACGACCTCCTCGCTTGCTCCGACCGAATACATGTCGGCCGTATCGAAGAAGGTGATGCCCGCTTCCACCGCACGCTTGATGAAGGGACGGCTCGCCTCCTCGTCCAGCACCCAGTCACGCCAGCTTGGCGAACCATACGTCATGGTGCCGAGGCAAATGCGGGAGACCGTCAGACCCGTATTGCCGAGGCGGGTATATTCCATGACCGACTCCACGATAGATGCGGAGTGGTTTTAGAAGCCGAACAACTTTCCCGCAATTGTCGGAACAAGACCCTTGAAGCGCAGCGGCGCGGTGGTCACGGACAGATTGATGCAATCCTCTCCCGTATCGGCCTTGGGGCTGTGCCACACATCCGTGTCCGCGATCTGTACATCGCCCGGCGCGTAGCTGCCGGTCGCATCGCTGAAGCCGCCCTGCAGTACCAGCGTGAACTCCTTGCCTAGATGACTGTGGAGGCCGGTATCGGCGCCCGGTACGCCCTTGAGCAACTTGACGCTGACACCATCACGCCGGAAAAGCGGCACGAAGGCCAGGCTGGCACCCATGCTGCGCCAGCGCACGCTGGAAAGGCTGCCGCCCAGATAGGGTCGCAGAGGCGCAGGCGTTCCGTCCTGGGGTTGGGGCACGGGAGTGGCGGATACCGGCGTATCCAGCCGCGCAAGCGTGGCAGCCAGCGCCCCCTCGCCCATCGTCACGGGCACGGCCGTTTCGAGGACCGCGCCACCCAGGCTTTCGGCCCGCGCCACCGCGCGGCGGCATTGCGGGCAGAAGGTCAGGTGCGTCGCCATCAGCAACGAGATCGCCTCGCCGCTGGCGCCGCTGGCATAAGCCAGGATCATATCCTCGCCGGGATGGTGCAGGATGTTCATGGGGTCTGCCCCAGAGCCGCGCGCAACCGCAACATCGCCAGCCGGAGGCGCGATTTCACGGTGCCCAGCGGGATCGACAGCTCCTCGGCGATTTGGCTGTGCGGTTTATCGGCGAAGAAGGATAATTCCACCACCCGCACCTGGTCGGGTGGAAGATCTTTCAGGGCAGCTCGTAGCCTGTCCACGTCATAGGCGACGGCGAGGCCGTCCTCAGCGCTGGCGTCCGCGTCCGGGACGAGCATCGGATCGGCAGGATCGAGTTCGGGCCGCCGCTCGCGGCGGATGGCATCGATTCGCAAATTGCGCGCAATGGTGAAGACCCAGGTACCCACCGATGCCTTGGCCGGATCGAACAGATGCGCCTTGCGCCACAGGGACAGCAATGCTTCCTGAGCCAGATCCTCGGCCTGGGCGGCAGGTGCACCCAGCCGGATCAAATAGGCCTTTATGCGGGGGCCAAAATGCTGGAACAGCGCCTGGAACGCCAGCCGGTCCCGGTTCTGGGCCACGGCTT
>JAFIHO010000090.1 GCA_017849395.1 Hyphomicrobiales bacterium | reverse complement strand
TCGTGCATCTGCAGAATTCCGAGCCGGGAACGGCGGACAAGGACAAGATCGCTGACAGGGCCAAGCCGAAGTCGGATTACTGACCTTCGGACGCCGGGCGGCTATTTCGGACTGGAAAGCTTCATCAGGATCAGGCCGCCGGTAATGAGGGCTGCCGCGATCAACCGGCCGGTGCTTGCGGTTTCTCCCAGAAATAAAATCCCCACCGCGAAAGCGCCGACAGCGCCAATGCCGGTCCACACCGTATAAGCCGTTCCCAGCGGCAGGCTCTTCATCGACAGGGCGAGCAGCGCGAAGCTCGCCGCCATGCCCGCCAGGGTGATGGCGGTCGGAACCGGGCGCGTGAAACCCTGTGATTCCTTCATGGCGAAGGCCCAGACGATTTCCAGTAGACCTGCAACGATAAGCGCCGGCCACGCCATGGCAGCCTCCTGTGATGGCCGCCGGGCCGTCCCGGACTCGTACCCTTTGGCGGGGGAGGACGTGGCCTCATGGCCTAGGTAGGCCTGCGGGTTGAGGAAATCAATCTCGCCCGATCGGGGCCCTGCGGCGGTCATGCGCCGCTTTTCATTCCACGGCGGCGCGTGATAACGCTCTGCGCCCCGGCCATGAGCGACCTTCCGCCCCCCCATTATCGCCCCCGCGATCTCTACTTCTTCGTCACCTCGCGCTTCATCGCGACCGTCGCCATCCAGGTCCAGTCGGTGGCAATCGGCTGGCAGATCTACGAGATGGAACGCACGCCGCTGGCGCTGGGGCTGGTCGGCCTGTGCCAGTTCCTGCCCATGTTCCTGCTGACGCTTCCGGCGGGCGACATCACCGACCGCTTCAACCAGCGCCGCGTCTACAGCCTGGCTGCGCTGCTGCAGGCCAGTTGCAGCGCGCTGTTTCTTCTTTTGAGCATCTTCACGCCGCACACCGCCTGGCCCTTCTATGTCGTGCTGGTGTTGTTCGGCGCGGCGCGCGGCTTCGCGGGACCGTCGGGTGGCTCGCTGCTGCCCTTCCTGGTCCCGCCCGAGCGGCTGGCCAAATCCATGGCGTTCAGTTCGTCGGTTTTCACCACGGCGGTGATCTCCGGTCCCGCGCTGGGCGGCTTTCTCTATGCGCTGGGGCCGGTGCCGGTCTATTCGCTGTGCATCGCCGGTTTCGTCGGTGCTTCGCTGATCGTGGCGCGGCTGGGCGGACGGCGCTTCACGCCGGAACCAACCGACGCCACCCGCTATGAGCGCGTGGCCGAAGGCGTGCGCTTCGTGCGTTCGCGGCCCGTCATATTCGGCGCGATCTCGCTCGATCTTTTCGCGGTCCTGCTGGGCGGCGCGACGGCGCTGCTGCCGGTCTTCGCGCGCGACATATTGCATGTCGGCCCCGAAGGACTGGGCCTTTTGCGCAGCGCGCCCGCCGTCGGCAGTTTCACCAGCGCCTTTCTTCTGGCGCACCGCCCGATCCAGCGCCATGTCGGCGCCAAGATGTTCGCGGCGGTCGCCGCCTTTGGCGTCGCCACCATCGTGTTCGGATTGTCGGCCAACTTCTTCGTGTCGCTCGCGGCGCTGTTCGTGCTGGGCGCGACCGACATGGTGAGCGTGTTCGTGCGCTCCTCGCTGATCCAGCTTTCAACGCCCGACGCGATGCGCGGACGCGTCTCCTCGGTCAACATGCTCTTTATCGGCGCGTCCAATGAACTGGGCGAATTCGAATCCGGAATCGCCGCCGCCCTGCTGGGCACGGTTCCTGCCGTGGTGATCGGCGGATTGGGTACGCTGGGCGTGGTGGCGATCTGGATGAAACTGTTCCCGCCGCTCCGGCGCGTGGACCGCTTCAGCGACGTGACGGTGCCTGTTTAGTTGGTTGCACGGCCCGGGCGCGAATGCGCCCATTTGTCTGTTGGCGCGCTCCGCGCGCTTGGCGGAAAACCGCTACGCGGCTTTGCGCCGATACGCTGTCGCTACCGGCCGCACTTTTCCTGGCCGATGCTCCTCTAAAACCTGTAATCCAGCGACGCATAAACACCGCCGCCCGGCAGCGCCTCCACGCCATAGCGCAAATTCTTCTCGCGATAGCGCGTCGTGAAAATCTTGCTCGCCACGAATGCGATCCCGGCGCTGGCGGCCACGTCATGCCAGCGATGCTTCTTCGCATCGATGCGCGTCCAGCCGACATAGCCCGCCACGGCATAGGCAGGCAGGCCGATCTCCCAGCCATAGCGGTCCCACATGAATTGCGCGGGCGCGAAAGCCAGCGCCGATGTGTCCGACGGAAAGGATTTCCAGTCGCTCTTGTCCGGCCGCTGCTCGCGCACGAACTGCTTGAGCGCATAGGCGGTGCCCACGGTCGCCACCGTATCCACGCTCAATTGCGCCAGCCCCGTCCAGTCCTGCTTGTACACGGTATAGCCGCCCGCCAGCAGCGGCAGCGCCACCGCGATGGCCGTGCCGGCGCTTTCGGTGCCACCGGCAAGGGCGGGCTGAAAACCGCAAAGGGCAAGCGGAAAAGCCAGAAGCGCGCAGCGCAGGAAAGAGTTTTTCATCACCACGAACTTCTAGACAGGCTGGTTGTGCAAAGATAGTTGCAAAGCCGCAAGGTGTGCGGGCGAAACGCGCTTTCAGGCCTTGGTATAGACATCCACACGATCGGTCGGGCCGCTGTCATCCACCCCGCCCATGGCGCGCACATCGATGCGCTCGGCGGGCACGCCGTCATCGATCAGCACCTGCCGGATGGCCAGGGCGCGCTTGAGCGACAGGCGCCGGGCATCCGACCCCTTGTCACCCTTCGCTCCGCCATAGGCATGAATCTGGACCCGCGAATTGGGACCGACCATGGCGGCGTTGAGCTGGGTCGCCAGCAGCTTGATGTTGGACAGCGCCGAATCCGCCGGGTCGGCGGCGTCCTTGGCGAACAGAATGATGCTCTGCTTGGTCAGGCCCGGCACGCGGGTCTCGGCGGGCGCGGGTTCGGCGCGCGCGACCTGGGTACTGGGCGCTGGCTTGGCCGGTGCCGGCGCAGGCTTGGGCGCCGGAGCAGCCTGGGACGCCGGCGGCTGCGCCGGGCCAGTATAGCGGAACATGCCGCTGGCCCCCATAGCCGAGGAGTCTCCGGTCAGGTTGGAGACATAGCCGGATGTGTCGGCGGGTGCCGGTGCGGGCTTCGGCGTTGGCGCGGCCGACGCGACGCGGGGCGCGGCTTTGGGCGCGGGCGCAGCCGCCACAGCCTCATCCGCCTCGCGGATGCGGACGGGGCGCTTTGTCGGCATGTGCAGCCGGATCTCGCTGCTCCGCTCGCCGGGCTGGCGCAGGTTCGGCACCACCCGCATGAATTCCCCGCCAGGATAGAGCAGCACATTGCCGCCGCCCGCCGCCTGGGGATTCACGCGCACCTCGGTGCCATTATCGATCTGCGCCGCGACCGCCAAAGCGGAGGCAAGCCAGAGGGACGCGGCCAGAGGTAGCGTTCTGCGAATCATGTGCCCAGCGACTTCGACGGTTCCAAGCTTAACGGGGCCAAAGCCTAGCGCCAATCTAAGGCTTTGCAATCCGGTCCTTTTATGTCTCGATCCGGTTCTCAGACAAGGAAAAATCCATGAAAAGCCGCGCTGCCGTCGCTTACGCCCCCGGTAAACCCCTGGTGATCGAGGAAGTCGATCTGGAAGGGCCCAAGGCGGGCGAGGTGCTGGTGGAGATCAAGGCGACCGGAATCTGCCACACGGACGAGTTCACCCGCTCCGGCGCGGACCCGGAAGGGCTGTTTCCCGCCATTTTCGGCCATGAAGGGGCAGGGATCGTGGTTGATACCGGGCCGGGCGTGACCAGCTTGAAAAAGGGCGATCACGTCATTCCGCTCTACACGCCTGAATGCCGCCAGTGCAAAAGCTGCACCTCGCACAAGACGAACCTCTGCACCTCCATCCGCGCCACCCAGGGCAAGGGCGTGATGCCGGACGGCACCAGCCGCTTCTCCATCCGGGGCGAGAAGATTCACCATTATATGGGCTGTTCCACCTTCTCCAATTTCACCGTGCTGCCGGAGATCGCGCTGGCGAAAATCCGGCCCGACGCGCCCTTCGACAAGGTCTGCTACATCGGCTGCGGCGTCACCACGGGCATCGGCGCGGTGATCCGCACCGCAAAGGTCGAGCCGGGCGCCAATGTCGTGGTGTTCGGGCTGGGCGGCATCGGCCTGAATGTGATCCAGGGTGCGCGCATGGCGGGCGCGAACATGATCGTGGGTGTGGACCTGAACCCCGCACGCGAGACGCTGGCCCGCCAGTTCGGCATGACGCATTTTGTCAATCCGAAGGATGTGAAGGGCGACCTGGTGCCTTATCTGGTCGAACTGACCGGCGGCGGCGCGGATTATTCCTTTGAATGTGTCGGCAATGTCGATCTGATGCGCCAGGCGCTGGAATGTACCCATCGCGGCTGGGGCGAAAGCGTCATCATCGGCGTGGCGGGCGCAGGCCAGGAGATCAGGACGCGCCCGTTCCAGCTTGTGACAGGCCGGGTGTGGAAAGGCACCGCATTCGGCGGCGTGCGCGGCCGCACCGAAGTGCCGCAGATCGTGGACTGGTACATGGACGGAAAAATCTCCATCGATCCGCTCATCACCCACAAGCTGCCGCTGGAACGCATCAACGAAGCCTTCGACCTGATGCATTCGGGCGAGAGCATCAGGACGGTCGTGGAGTTCTGAACGATAAGCTACCGCGCTGGGGAGGCATTCATGCGTGTCGTCATCACTACCATCTTGCTGGCAGCCGCTTCACCCGCGCTGGCGCAATCGCTGATCCCGCCGCCGCCACCGCCCGGCATCGCGGTGCCCGACTGGGCGCTGCCGCAATCACCGACCCACAAGCAGATCGCGCCGCCAATGGATTTCCATCGCGCTACCATCACCTACAACAAGCCGGTCGGCATGTTCGAAAACCAGTCCGATGTCGGCGCGGCGCTGGTGCCGGGCAGCGCCAGCTATGACGTGGCCAGCAAGACCTACACCATCACCTCGGCGGGCTATAACATCTGGTACCAGCGCGACGAATTCCGCTTCCTGTGGAAGAAGATGCAGGGCGATGTGTCCCTGTCCGCCAATGTCGTGTGGACTGACATCAACGAATTCCATGACCGCAAGGTGGCGCTGGTGATACGCGACGACCTGGACGATGACAGCCGTGAAATCGTTGCGGCCCAGCATGGCAACGGCATGGTGCATATCGCCTGGCGCGCCGCGAAGACCGGCCAGATGAGAGATGTGGAATATCGCGCCACCCACCAGGCCAAGCCAACGGACAAGGACTGGACGGCGATTCACGCCGCGCGCATCGGCATCGAAAAGAAGGGCGACCGGTTCCAGCTCTGGGTAAGCTGGCAGGGCGAACCGATCCATCCCGAAGGCGCGCCCGTGACCTTCAAAACCAGCGGACCCTTCTATGTCGGTCTGGGCTTCACCTCGCACCTGCCCGCCAACGCCCTGACCGCGAAAGTGGCGGATGTGGTGCTGGAGAACCGCGCGGGCGCCGTGCGGTAGGCCTGCTCGTCCCCATGTGTCATGGCCCATCCCCCGGTCCGCGCTATGCGCGTCCGGAGGACATGCTTTACGTGGGCCATCCAGTGTAACCGGCACGAAGACGGACTCTATCCGCCCGTATTCTTCAACAGCTTCAGCATCTGCGGATGCAGATACTCGTTGGCCACCAGCACCGTTCCGTCCGCCAGCATGTTCGCGCCACCGTCAATGTCGGTGGCCATGCCGCCCGCCTCGCGCACCAGCACGATGCCCGCCGCGATATCCCAGGCCTGCAACCCGCGTTCCCAGAAGGCATCGAAACGGCCCGCCGCCACCCAGGCAAGATCGAGCGACGCGGCGCCGAAGCGGCGGATGCCCGCCGTGACATTCATCACCTGGGCCATTTCCGCGCCCGCGCGGGCATGGCCTTCCTTGCCCAGGAAAGGCAGGCCGGTGGCGATCACCGCGCTGCTCAGTTCCTTGCGCCCGGCAACGCGCAGCCGCTTGTTGTTGAGATAGGCGCCATGCCCCTTCTCCGCGGTGAACACATCGTCGGTGACGGGATTGTAGATCACGCCCGCCACCAGATGCCCCTCGCGCTCGAGCCCGATGGAGATGGCGAAATGCGGAATGCCGTGCATGAAGTTGGTGGTGCCGTCGATCGGATCGATGATGAAACGGTGGGTCTTGTCCTTGCCTTCCACCGCGCCGCCTTCCTCGCCCAGGAAACCATAGCCGGGACGGGCCTTGGACAGTTCCTCGATCAGGATTTTTTCGGTGCGCTTGTCGGCGGAGGTGACGAAATCGGCTGGACCCTTCATCGAGATCTGGAGATTCTCCAGTTCGCCGAAATCGCGCACCAGCGGGCGGCCCGCCTTGCGCGCGGCGGCGACCATGACATTCAGGGCGGGAGATTGATAAGCGGGCATGTCAGTTCCTGTGTCCCTCATGCTTCGACAGGCTCAGCATGAGGACTGAGAAAAACGTCCTCACCCTGAGCCTGTCGAAGGGTGAGGGGGACCGGGCTATTCCGCCCGCCGCACGTAACTGCCGTCTTCCGTCGCGACGATGATCTTCTCGCCCGCGCCGACAAAGGGCGGCACCTGGATCTTCAGGCCATTCTCCAGCACCGCGCTCTTGAAGGACGGCGCGGCGGTGCCGCCTTTCAGCACCGGATCGGCTTCGGCCACGGTCAGCGTCACCTGCACCGGCAGCTTGATGCCGATGGGCTTGCCTTCATAAAGCTGCACCAGCGTCTTCATGCCGTCCTGCAGGAACTGCGCCTGATCGCCCACGAAATCCGTCGCCAGTTCGATCTGGTCGTAAGTCTCCATGTCCATGAAGGTCAGCATGTCGCCGGAGGCGTAGAGGAACTGGAAATCCTTTTTGTCGAGATGAACTTCGTCCACCGCCTCGTCGGAACGGAAGCGCTGGTTCAGCTTGGTGCCCTGCGTGACGTTCTTCAGTTCGACCTGGTTATAGGCGCCGCCCTTGCCGGGCTTCACCTTCTGGGTCTTCACCGCGATCCACAGCCCGCCATTATAGTTGATCAGGGTGCCGGGGCTGATTTCGTTGCCGGTAATCTTGGCCATGATGAAAAACGCCTCCCGGCGTTGGATCGCGGTTCGCAGATTCAAAGAGCGGGCGGGTGATAGCAGGCGGAACTCTCAATGTCATCCCCGGCGAACAACGCCCGCAACGCGGGCGATGTGAGGGAAGGGGACCCAGGTGGATAGATCAGGCCCGGTCCATCCGCCTGGGTTCCCTTCCCCTCGCGTTGCTGGCGCAACGCTCGGCCGGGAATGACATAAGAGCTCAAAACAGAGCGTTGAACGCCCGCACCGCCGCTTCCGGGCCTTCTGGGTGGTCCCACACACCCGCCGATACGGCGAGGAAATCCGCGCCCGCCTCGACCAACGCCGGCGCGTTGGCCACCGTGATGCCGCCGATGGCGACGCAAGGCACTACCATCATTTCGGCCCACCAGCGCAGCAATTCGATATCGGCTTTGGTCTTGGGGTCCTTGGTATTGGTGGGAAAGAACGCGCCGAACGCGACATAATCCGCGCCCACTTCGGCGGCTTCCATCCCCAGATGGCGGCTGTCGTGACAGGTGACGCCGACAATGCGGTCCTTGCCCATCAGTCTGCGCGCCTCGGCATAGGGCGCATCTTCCTGTCCGACATGCACTCCGTCACAGCCCAGTTCGGCGGCAAGGTCGGGGCGGTCGTTCAGGATGAACGCCGCGCCCGCCGCCTGCACGACGGGCCGCAGGATATCGGCGGCGCGGCGGATTTCGTCATCGCTGACATCCTTCAGCCGCAACTGGAACGACGCGACATCGCCGCCGCCAAGCGCCTCTTTCAGCGGGCCCAAAAAATTCGCCGCCGAGGGCCTCGGCGGCGAAATCAGATATAGGCGACAGTCAGACATTCGGTATTCCAGAGACCCGCCTCCCCCTTGTGCGCGTCA
>JAFIHO010000089.1 GCA_017849395.1 Hyphomicrobiales bacterium | reverse complement strand
GCGGCGCTGGCCGCCGCCATCGGGGCGGCAGGCGCGGCAGCGGCAGGGGCCGAAGCGACGGGCGCAGGAGCAGGGGCGGGCGGCGTTGCAGCGGTCCGGCGTGGCGCGGCAGGGCCGACAGCCGGAACCGCGGCCGACCCGGCCGAAGGCGGTGCATCGTTGGCGGTCGGCGGCAGATCGCTGGCGCTGGGCGGCGCATCCGATGCACTCGGCGGCGCATCATTGGCGGAAGGCGGCGCGGCCTGGGCAATGGCGGCCGGAAGTTGGGCTGCGCCCGGCGCGGGCGCGGCAGCCTCGGTCCCGGCGCGCAGCGCGTCGGCGCTGTACTGGGCCTGCGCGCCCTGCGCGGTTATGGCCTGCGCGACCTGCTGCTGTTGCGCGGCGGCGTTCGGCGCGGGCGCAGGGCGCGACGGCAGACTGGCGAGATCGGGGGTGGTGCCGGTATCCGGCGCCTGCGCGCCGTCATCCGGGAACTGGCTGTCGGCCACCACAGCCGAATCGTCGCTGAGCAATCCGGTGGGATCGAGATCGGAAATCGTGGAACAGGCGCCAGCGCCAAGGGCCAAGACGGAAGCCACCGTGAAACGCAGCACGGGACGCGCAATTCTTGTCGACATTTTTTCGCACCGATCCATGTTTCGGCTGGCGCGCGCGACGCGCCCTGCCCAGCCCTCAAAAATATAGCCCGGGGGGAAGGACCGCGCCAGCACATCCCATGCTAAATCGCGTACAGGCTTGCGATATTTGCGCGCGAGGCCTGCCTTTCGCCTGCCTTGCGGCGTTTGGCGGGGCCGCGCTATCACTGGGTTTCGCCACAGGATGGCTTTCCCGATGTCCTCCAAACCCGCCGCGCCCCGTTCCGAAACGGCACCGCCGACCGAATCGGCGGACGGGCTGTCGGCGCTGAATGCCGAAGCCTTCGCGCATAACATGCTGCAGGTGGGCCTGAAATCCCAAAAGCTGCTGATGGATTTCGCATCCCGCATGACCCGGCCCGAAGCGGCGGGGCCGCTCGATCCGCTCAACATCTCCGGGGCGATGATGGAACTGGTGAAGGCGATGGGCGAAAACCGCCAGGCCGTCGCCGAGGCGCAGACCCGCTGGTGGGGCGATTTCATGATCCTGTGGGAAGCAACCGCGCTGCGGATGCTGGGCGGAGAGGCTCCGCCCGTGGTTCAGCCAGCGCCGGGCGACCGCCGCTTCCGCGACGCCGACTGGCAGCGCAACGAAATCTTTGATTTCATCAAACAGTCCTATCTGCTGACCGCCAACGCGATGCAGGAGATGGTCGCCAACCTGCACGGACTGGACGAGAACCAGCGCCGCCGCGTCGCCTTCTACACGCGCCAGTTCGCGGACGCCCTCGCCCCGACCAATTTCCCCCTCACCAATCCCGAAGTGCTGCGCGCCACCATCGCCAGCAATGGCGAGAATCTCGTCAAGGGGCTGGACAACCTTCTGGCGGATGTCGAACGCGGCCAGGGGGAACTTTCGATCCGCCAGTCCGCCGATGGTTTCGTGATAGGCGAGAACATCGCCACCGCCCCCGGCAAGGTCGTGTTCCGCAACGAGATCATGGAGTTGCTGCAATATGATGCAGTGACGGATGAGGTGTATGAGCGGCCGCTGCTGATCTTCCCGCCCTGGATCAACAAATTCTACATCATCGATCTTCGGCCCGAGAACAGTTTCGTGCGCTGGCTGACCGCGCAGGGCTATACAGTGTTCCTGGTGTCCTGGGCCAATCCCGACAGCCGCCTCGCCCAGAAGGGTTTCGAGGATTACATGCGCCAGGGTATCTTCGCCGCGCTGGACGCGGTGGAAGCGGCGACCGGCGTGAAGGACCCGAACTGTGTCGGCTATTGTATCGGCGGCACCCTCCTGGCCGCCACCATCGCCTATATGGCGCAGAAGCAGGACGACAGAATCCACAGCGCCACCTTCTGGGCAGCCCAGGCCGATTTCAGCGAGGCGGGCGAATTGTCGGTCTTCGTGGATGAGGCCCAGCTCGACGCGCTGAAGCACCAGATGGAGGAATCCGGCGGCGTGCTGCAGGGCTCCAAGATGGCGACGGCCTTCAATATGCTGCGCGCCAATGACCTGATCTGGTCCTTTGTCATCAACAATTACATGCTGGGCAAGCAGCCCATGCCGTTCGACCTGCTCTACTGGAATTCCGACACGACGCGGATGCCGGAAAAGCTGCATCTGTCCTATCTGCGCCAGTGCTACAAGGAAAACGCGCTGGCAAAAGGCAGGATGGTGCTGGACAAGGTGCGCCTCGACCTGTCGAAGGTAAAGGTGCCAACCTATTTCCAGTCCGCCCGCGAGGATCACATCGCCCCGGCGAAATCGGTGTTCAAGGCGACCAAGCTGTTCGGCGGCCCGGTGCGCTTCATCATCGCGGGCAGCGGCCATATCGCGGGCGTGATCAATCCACCCGCCGCGAAGAAATACCAGTACTGGACCAACGAAAATGGCGACAAGGCCGCCACGCTCGATACCTGGCGCGCAGGCTCACAGGAACATCCCGGCTCCTGGTGGCCGGACTGGGATCAATGGCTGTCGAAACTGTCCGGCGGCAAGGTAGCCGCTCGCAAACCCGGCGACGGCAAGCTGAAAGTGCTGGGCAATGCGCCGGGCACCTATGTGAAGGTCAAGGCGCAATAAACCGGCATGGAACCCGCATCGGCCGTCGTCAGAACGAACCGAAAAAAGCTCGCGGATTTTCCACTGTCATGGTGTGAATGTCGCGCTCGGAAACACCCATCTGTTTCAGATGCGGGATCAGCTTGCGCGTGACAAAAAACATTCCGTCCGGCGGATCGATTTTGTCCCTCCATCCTTTCTCGTCTTCCGGCAGCAGTGAGCCGCCGAACTCACAATCCTGCGAGAGAAATATTTTGCCGGCGAAGCCGGCGTTGATCAGCGACTTGATGCATTCCGCGCGTATTTCCAATGACGGCTTGAAATCCGGCATGGTCCCGCGGTGAACATGATCCATGCTCAGTGAATACCCTCGCCGCGCAAGACCCAGGAAATAGTCCAGATCGCCGCTGTCATCGCTATGGTCGAAAGACACCCTGGCAGGATTCAGGCCCTCATCATCCAGGATGACGACCAGATTGTCGGCAGCGCGCTCCGCCGCGCGGGCATGAATGCGAATGGATGCCCCGGTCGCCTTGCTGGCGCGAACGGCCGCCCGTAACCCCGTCTCTTCCGAGCTGGTCGGCGCTTTGGCAGCGATCCCGATCTTGATGACACCCGCCTTGATGGACGTATCATCAATACCTTGCTTGATCTCTTTCACGAAGAATTCCGTGAGCCCGTCAATCGTGCGAGCGGGCATTGATACGGACGTAGTCGGCGGGAAAAAACGCTGGCCGGTACAGGCGATCATGTTTAGCCCGGATTTGCGCGAGACCTCTTCGAGAAAGCGAATGTCACGCCAGACATCATAGGTGGTCAGATCAACGATCGTGCTGACACCGGCGGCGCGCACAAGTTTGAGCTTTGCGACAGCCCTGGCGACAAGTCCTGCCCTGCCGCCCCAATCCTTGGGCCATTTGTCCAGATAGTATGGCGCGTCCGCGATATGTTCGTGTGCGAGCGTAAAACCGAGCCGGTATGCATCGAGCGGTCCCAGAACCGTCTGCGCGCTACCGCCCGCGGCTTCCGAGGCAACCGGCCGGACCATTGCCGCCGCGACACCGACTGCAACCGTTCCATTCAAGAATTCCCGTCGACTCGGCGTGCTGGGAGAAACTCGCCGTGACCTGCGCCAGACGGTCAATTGATCCTTCCCGGTTCCAATTTCTCATTCTCCCCGCCGATCTGCCGATAGAAGCCGGGCCCATCTTCTCCTGTCTGCCAGAAGTCGCGGCGCGGATTGATCAGGAACATCTGCCCTTTGGCGTTGTGTACATAGCCGCGGCGGAATCGGCGCAAGAGCGTCGCGGCGAAATCGCCTTCCTCGCAAAGCCCTTCCAGACAGCGCAGCGACACGGCGGTGGGAGCCAGTGCGCGGTCGCGCGGCAGCGCCTTGGGCGCGCCCGGCGATTCACAGCGCAGGCTGAAAGCCACCGCGCCCGCCAGCGGCTTGGCCCAGGCGACATCCGCGCTCGACACCGCCACCGTCCACACCGCGATGCGCCCGTCCGCCGCACGATACTGCACGAAACCGGTGCCGCCCTTGGCGTTGCCGAAATCATGCAACACAAAACCGAAAGGCCGCTTCTGTGCCGGTGTCAGCACCACGGGCGAACCAAAAGCGTCATGCAGGAATTCCTGCACAAAGGCCTTGGGATCGCGCCCTTCCAGTTGCGCGCTGCGATAGATGACATGCTGGAATCCCCAGCCCGCCATCACATGAAACAGGCTGTCGTCGTCCGCATGGCCCGCCACGCGCCAGCCTTCGGGCGCGAAACCGTTGCAACGGCCCGCGCCCAACCCGGTCAACGGCACCGGCCGGATGAAGGCGCCGCGCGCGATGCGTGTGGACCAGGCCGCGTTGGCCGCGATGGGCGGCTGCGGAACGGGCCGCTTGGCCAGCGTGCGCGGCGGCGCGACCGAGAGTTTGCGCGGATCGGGCGGCGCGGCATCGAACACAAGTTCCACCGTATGCGGATGAATATCGCCCTTCGTCACGTCGAACAGCGTCAGCGCGATGCGGTCGCCCGCCTTGTGCCGCCGGATGATATCCGACGCATGCCGTGCCGATCCGACACGTTCACCGTCGATTTCCGACACCACGACGCCGGGCTTGATGCGCGCCCGCGCCGCAGCGCTCTCCGCCTCGACGGTCGAGACCAGCGCACCGCCGCGCTCCAGAAAAGGCGTGCGCGCATTGGCGGCAGGCGTCATGGCGGCGAATTCCAGTCCCGAATAGCCGCGCGGCTGCCAGGGCCGGTCGATGGACAGCCACACCACGCCCGCAAAAAGCGCGATTGCCGCCGTCAACAATGCCAGACGCATCCTCATGGACGCCTTCCTAGCACAGGCGATACGGGGCCGTTAAAGGCCCGTGGTCTCCGGCAGACCGAGCATCAGGTTGAGGTTCTGAACCGCCGCGCCGCCCGCGCCCTTGCCCAGATTGTCCAGCGCCGCGACAAGCCGCGCCTGTCCGCTCTGGTCATTGCCGAACACGAACAGCTTGAGCCTGTTGCTGCCCTTCAGGATCTCGGCGTCCAGCGTCTTGAGCGACGCCGCCCTGTCCAACGCCTCGACCTCGACCAGCGGCCGCGCCGGATAGGCCTCAGCCAGAACGGCATGGACATCGCGCACAGACGGTGTGCCCGGCAGCGCCCACAGCGGCAGCGGAACCTCCACCAGCATCCCGCGATAGAACCGGCCCACGCTAGGCGAGAAGACCGGCACATGCGACAAGCCGGAGCGAAGCTGCATCTCGGGCAAATGCTTGTGCGACAGGTTCAATCCATAGGCGCGCGATACGGTCTCGACATAGGCGGGCGAGTCCGCCTTCTCGAATTCCTCGATCATCGCCTTGCCGCCGCCGGAATAGCCGGACACGCCATGCGCGCTCACGGGCGTCGCGGCGGGCAACAGCCCGGCCCGCACCAGCGGCCGCACCAGCGCCAGAAACCCGGTCGCCCAGCAACCGGGATTGCTGACCCGCTTGGCTGCCGCGACCTTCGCATAACCGTCCGGCTCAAGCTCCGGGAAGCCATAGGTCCAGCCCTCGGCCACGCGATGCGCGGTGGAGGCGTCGATCACCCGCGTCGCGGGATTGTCGATCAACGACACCGCCTCGCGCGCCGCCTCGTCTGGCAGGCACAGGATCACCGCATCGGCATCGTTCAGCGCACGCTTGCGCGCCGCCGCATCCTTGCGCTCGGCATCCGACAGCCGGATCAGGCCGAGATCGGAACGCGGCTCAAGCCGCTCCCGGATTTCGAGCCCCGTCGTGCCCGCCGCGCCGTCTATGAAAATCTTCGCCGTCATGGGCCCCTCCGGTTGGGCACAAGGTTTTCTAGGCTCGCCCTTGCTCGCCAGGAAAACCTAAGCGCGGCGCAATACGCCAAACCCATGGCCGGCGCAAACCGGAATGCCCGGTTACCGGCACTGCGCCAGACGCAGCCTGTTGACGCTGCCATGGCGGGCTTGGCATTCCTGGCGCGGGCGACTTCACCAATCCGTCAAAGAAGGTCCGTAAACGGGTCGGAACGGTCCTGCGAAAGGGTGAGGGATGCTTGGTTTCATGTTCCGGATTCTGGCCCTGGCCGCGCTTGTCCTGACGCCCATGGCGGCCCGGGCGCAAACCGCCAAGGCCAAGAATGTCATCCTGTTTCTGGGCGATGCGGGTGGCCTGCCGACCCTGAACGCCGCCGGCATCTATGCCAATGACCGGCCCCTGTCGCTGTTCCTCCACACCATGCCGCATGTCGGCCTGTCGGAGACTTCGGCGCTGGACAATTGGGTGACGGATTCCGCCGCCGGAATGACCGCGATCATGACCGGCCACAAAACACGGAATGGCATGGTCTCCATGGTTCCGCGAGGCCAGGGCTTCATCGAACCCCAGACCATCCTGGAGATGGCCGAGCGGCGCGGCCTGTCCACCGGCGTCATCACCAACATGCCGATCTGGGACGCGACACCCGCCGTCTGCTATGCCCATGCCGAAAAGCGCAGTGACAGGGCTTCGATCCTCAGGCAGCTTTTCGCGCCGCGCTATGGCGACGGACCCGACATCATTGTCGGTAAGGATCGTCCGACCCTGGACCAGGTGATCGCGCCCGACAGCCAGGCAGCGCTGTTCGGCAAACTCGGCTATCAGGCGGTCAACGACCCTGCGGAACTGCGCGCCGACATGAAACGCGCCATCGCGATCACCGACAGCGATTTCGATCCGCAACATGCCGTGGAGACTGCCGTCCGTTCGCTCGGCAAGAACCGCAAGGGATATTTCCTGATGGTCGAATGGGACATGCACACCGACGATCTCGCCAAGGGCCTGACCCACGCCATCGAGATGAACAATCTCATTCGCCGGATCGCCCAAGTCGCGGGAAAGGACACGATGATCCTGTTCGTTGCCGATCATTCCTTCGGCGTGCGGCTGCGCTCCAGTCCGCGCACACAGCCCCTGGCCGCACAGGTCGCCGCCACCGGACAGGGCCCCACGGCCGCCATCTCGGTCGATCCGACCCATACGGGCGAAGAAGTGGTCGCCGCCGCGATGGGGCCTGGCTCCGAGCGCGTGCGTGGCTTCTTTTCCAACACGGCCCTGTTCGACGTAATACGCAGGGCCTTTGGCTGGCCGAAAGATGAACGGACCAGATAGGCAACAGCGTCTGCCGGTTACCCTCTTCCGGTTGCGCCGGCCGCGCAAAAACGGCCAAATGCGCCGGTAAAATCACAAACGTTCATGCCGTCACACCAGGGGGGCCTGCCCATGTCCATCCGCATCCATCGCAAGGGCGCGTTCGTGGCCGTCCTTTGCGGCGCGCTGGCGCTGCCGGCGCTGTTCGCGCTGGCCCAGACGCCGCGCCCCGCCGATGTGACCGACAATCCCTTCGCGCGCGATCCCGCCGCCCCCGCCGCGGGACAGAAGATCTTCGATTCCACCTGCGCCGCCTGTCACGGCGTCGGCGCAACCGGCGGACGCGGCCCCAACCTCACCACCGGCACGTTCCAGCATGGCGGCAGCGACTTCGAGATTTTCCAGACCATCAAGGCAGGCGTTCAGGGCACCCAGATGCCCAGCTTCTCCACCCTGCCCTCCGACGATGTCTGGCGGCTTGTGACCTATATCAAGAGTCTCTCGGGCCAGACCGGCGATCTGGGCGTGGCGACCGGCGATGGGGTGGCGGGCGAAAGCGTGTTCAACGCCAACTGCACCGGCTGCCATGAAGTCAGCGGCAAGGGCCTCGATCTCGCTTCCGATCTGTCGGCAGCGGGCACCCGCCCCGTCGCGGCGATCCGCACGGGCGTGCTGCACCAGATGCCGGTGCGCCGCTACCCGCCACCCGCGCGCTTCGCCGATGTGATGACGCAGGACGGCAAGTCTCTGCACGGCTTGATCAAGAACCAGGACAGTTTCGCGCTGGTGCTGCAACTGACAGACGGCAGCCGCATGGTGCTGGACCGCGACAAGCTGAAAAGCTTCACCGTCGGCGTCGAACTGGCGCCAAAGGACATAGGCACGAAATTGTCGGCGAAGGAAATCGACGATGTCGTCGCCTATCTGTCAAAGCAGAAGGGACGCGACTTCGCCCGCACCAGCAAGGTCAACCCGAAGCCGGTGCTGACCACGGCACGCATCGCGAACCGCAAGGCCGAACCGCACAACTGGCCGACCTATTGGGGCGATTATCAGGGCCATCATTTCAGCGAACTGGATCAGATCAACACGTCCAATGTGAAGAATCTGCAGGCCCGCTGGGCGGCGCAACTGCCCGGCGAATCCGTGCTCGAATCCACCCCCATCGTGGTGGATGGCATCATGTATGTGTCCGGCCCGCCCGGCGATGTGTATGCCTTCGACGCGCGCACCGGACTTCAGCTCTGGTATTTCCACCGCCGCCAGGACATCAAGAATCCCTACCAGAACAATCCGTTCAACCGTGGCGTTGCGGTGATGGACGGCCGGGTGTTCTTTGGCACGCTGGATGACAATCTCATCGCGCTGGACGCCCATACCGGGCGGCAATTGTGGGAAGTGCGCACGGCCGACACGCTGGCGGGCTACCAGATCACCGGCGCACCGCTGGCCGTGAAGGACAAGCTGATCGTCGGCATGTCGGGCGGCGAGCTGGGCGTGCGCGGTTATCTGGAAGCCTATGACCCGGCCACCGGCAAGCAATTGTGGCGCACTTATGCGGTGCCCGGTCCCGGCGAAAAAGGCTTCGGCACCTGGGGCGGCGAGAGCTGGAAAACCGGCGGCGGCGCAACCTGGCTGACCGGCAATTACGATCCGGACCTGAACCTGATGTATTGGGGCATCGGCAATCCCGGCCCCGACTATAATCCCGAAAGCCGTCCGGGCGACAATCTGTACACGGACAGTGTGATCGCGATCGATCCCGACACGGGCGCGATCAAATGGCATTACCAGTTCACGCCCAACGATCCCCATGACTGGGATTCGGAGGAGGACATGGTGCTGGCCGACCAGGTGATCGACGGCAAGCTGCGGAAGCTGATCCTCCACGCCGACCGGAACGGTTTCTTCTATGTGCTGGACCGGACCAATGGCAAATTCCTATGGGCCAAGCCCTTTGTGCGTCAGACCTGGAATGAGGGCTTCGACAAGAACGGCCGCCCCAAGATCAATCCAAAGTCGCTCGCGACCGCGGAAGGCCAGGTTCTGTACCCCGCCACCGGCGGCACCAACTTCCAGGCGCCCGCTTACGATCACGCCAGCAAGCTCTTCTATGTCGTCTATGTCGATCAGCAGGGTTTCGCCCAGACCGCGCCCGTCACCTATGAGCCGGGCAAACTGTTCCTGGGACGCGGCGCGGGCACCGGCCCAGCCGCGCCGCCGCCTCTGCAGGGCGTGAAGGCCATCGACAGCGCAACCGGCGATATCAAATGGGACTTCCCCCTGACCCGAGGTTCCCTGTCGGCCGGGCTGGTGGGCACGCGCGGCGGCCTTGTCTTCGCCGCCACCGCCGAAGGCCAGTTCATCGCGCTGGACGCGAAATCCGGCAAGGCGCTCTGGAATTTCCGCACCGGGGGGCCGATGACCGCCTCGCCCATCTCCTATGCGGTGGACGGCAAACAGTTTGTCGCCATCGCGGCGGGCAATCAGGTCTATGCCTTCGCGCTGCCGGAGTGACGCCCGTATCCACGAATTTTGTCACCCCGCGGCGGAACCGGCGGGGACAACGCGTTGCCAGCCCCGGCGGCTTGCGCCTATCATCCCGCAATATTCACAGGGAGGAGAGCGTATGCATTTCACGAAAGTCCTGCTCGGCGCAGCCGTCGCGGGTGGCATCTGTCTGGGCACCGCCCAGGCCGCGTCGGACTACAAGGCCACCGTCAACGATCCTATCGGGCCGGTACCAGATCCCACCCGTGTCACCTCGATCATGCCCAAGGATTTCAAATGCACCGGCGCCGTCGGCAAGCAGG
>JAFIHO010000088.1 GCA_017849395.1 Hyphomicrobiales bacterium | reverse complement strand
TCAGCTATGACCCCGACAGCGACATCATGCTGATCCCGCTGCACCAGAGCTGCGTGCTGATGCGCGCTGCCGATATGGAAAAGCGCATCGGCGTGGGCGGCAATGGCGGGGCGCAGCGCCTGTACGAGATGCCGGGCACCGAAGGCAATCTGGGGCGCATGGCGGCCTACAATACCAAGACCATGCAGCCGGTCTGGAGCTTCCAGCAGAAGGCACCCTTCCTGACCGGGGTGCTTTCGACGGCGGGCGGCGTGGCCTTTGCAGGTGACTTCGACCGGCGGGTGCGGGCTTTCGACACCCGGACCGGCAAGACCCTGTGGAGGACCCGGCTGGGCACCAGCGTTCAGGGCCACATCGTGTCTTTCGCCGTGGACGGCAAGCAGTATATTGCCATCGAAGCGGGGTTGGGCGGCGGCAGCCCGGTTGCCAAGCCGACGACCCTGATGCCGCAGGTGCACCATCCGAATAATGGGCAGGCGATCTATGTGTTCGCGCTGCCGGACGAATAAGGTTCAAGGAAGGGAAACGACGATGACATTGCTTTCCGGCGTACGGGCTTTGGCGCTTTCTACGGCCGCGATGATTGTTGCGGTGCCCGCGGGGGCGGAGACGCTGCGCGCGTATATCGGCACCTATACGACCGATCCCTCCGCGCCGCGTCCGACCGGACGGGGCGAGGGTATCTATGTCGCCAATGTCGATAGCGTCACGGGCGCGATCAGCAATGTGAAGCTCGCGGCGAAGGATTTGTCGCCGTCATGGATCGCCGTGTCGGCGGACAAGAAGTTTCTCTATGCCGTGAACGAGATCGCCTCTTATGGCCCGAACAAGAGCGGTTCGGTCACGGCCTTCGCGGTGGGCGCCGATGGCGGACTGAAGAAACTCAACACCGTGGATTCCGGTGGTTCGATCCCCTGCTACATCTCGTTCGATCCTTCCGGAAAATTCGTGCTGGTCGCCAACTATACGGGCGGCACCTTCTCCGTCATCCGGCTGAAGCCCGATGGCAGCTTGGGCGAGACCACCGATATCGTGAAGCCCGAAGGTCCGATGGCTGTCTATCAGAGCACCGAGCGTCCGCCGGGCATGATGGGCAGCACAGAGCCGCACGGTTCGCGGGGCCACATGATCCTGCCCGATCCGTCCGGCCAGTATGTCGTCGGCGCGGATGCCGGGCGCGATCAGATCTTTGTGTGGAAGCTGAACGCCGGCACCGGCAAGCTGACCCAGGTTTCGGTGACCAAGACGCTGGCAGGCTCCGCGCCGCGCCATTTCGTCTTCTCGCGCGACGGCAAGAAGATGTACCAGTTGTTCGAGCAGACCTCGCGGCTGGGCGTCTATGATTTCAAGGACGGCAAGCTCACCATGGTCGGCAAGACCGTATCGGCTCTGCCGGACGGATATGCGGGCGGCAATACCGGATCGGAATTGCTGATCTCCAATGACGGCAAGAACCTGTATTTCGCCAACCGTCTGCAGGATTCCATCGCGGTGTTTTCCATCGCCGCCGACGGCAGCGCCAAGCGCATCGCCAATGTCCATACCGAAGGCGACACGCCCCGCAGTTTCACCCTGTCGCCGGACAACAAGTTCATCTATTCGCTGAACCAGAATGCGGACAACATCACCGCATTCGCCATCGGCGCCAATGGCGTGCCGAAATTCACCGGCAAGTATCTGCCGCTGGGCACGCCCGCCATCATGGTGTTCACAAAATAATGCGATGACGCTGCCGGAAGGGCGGCAAACGCCCTTCCGTAAATAACAATGGGAGGGAGAAGATGGACAAGAGGCAGTTCCTGGCCGCCGGTATCGGCGCAAGCCTGGCGGCGGGAAACGCGCTGGCGCAAACCCCGCCGAAACGTCCTGGTACGGACGATCTGGGGCGCACCGGCCGGGAGAAGCCAAAGCCCATTCCGCGTGGCAAGGCAAAGACCACGAAGATGTGGCTGACGCCGCCCTGCTGGCCGAACGCGATCTCGGTCGAGCCCGGCAAGGGCTTCTGGGTGCAGGAGCAGCGCCATGACAGCGAGATCGCGAAGGCCTGGCTGCTGGATTTCAAGACCGGCAAGGTGCTGCATGAGGTTCGCACCAACTGCAAGGACTGCTCCGGCATGACCTGGGGCGACGGCTATATCTGGAGCGGTGCGAATGGCGCGTCGGTGCGCAATCCCCCCGATCCGCCGATCAATGGCATCTTCCAGACCGACATGAACAGCAAGCAGATAAGCTGGCGGCAACTGCCCTTCGGGCCGAAGAATAATGGCGGCTCATGCCACGGCATGGGCTGGCAGGACGGCAAGATCTGGGCCTACGCCAACCGCATGGAAGCCATCATCCGCATCGATTCCAAAAGCTGGCAAACCGACATCATCTGGCCGGTCACGCGCGAGGTGAAGCGGTTGCACGGCATCACCTATGACAAGGGCATTGTCTGGCAGGTGTGCGGCACCCAGGACCCCAACCGCGGCGGTTATGAAGGCTATACGCCGGGACTGGTGAAATACGACGCCATGACCGGCAAGGTGCTGCAGATCATCGACTTCGTGCCGGGCTCCTGCGACATCCATGATGTGATCGTGGTGGACAACCAGCTTTACGGCGTGGATGCGGGCGAGCATCCGGGCTGGCCGATCGACAAGAAATATGAGCGGCCCGGCTTTCCCGAACTCAATAGTCCCAGTGGCGGATATGTTTTCAAGATCGATCTGATCTGAAATCCCGATAAGGGCCGGCGTACATTGCTGCGTCCGCGGGGCGCGGCACGGGTATTTTGCAGTTGCCGTTCCCGCATGAGCCGCCATACTGCGAACCTGTCGGGTTAAAAGAAAAAGAAGGGGAAGATAATGGCGCTCGAAGCCCTGAAGGGGTGGACCTCGGCCCAGAAAAATGTCGTCGCGGCCAGCTATCTGGGCTGGACCTTCGACGCCTTCGATTTCTTTGCGCTGGTGTTCGTGCTGCCGGATGTGGCGAAGCAGTTCGGGGTGGAGATACCGACCGTCGCGCTGGCCGTCACCCTGACACTGGCGGTGCGGCCGCTGGGCGCGTTCCTGTTCGGGCGGCTGGCCGATGATTATGGCCGCCGCAATGTCCTGATCTTCAACATCCTTTGTTATTCCGTGTTCGGTTTCGCGACAGCCTTCGCGACCAGCCTGAACATGTTCCTGGTGATCCGCGCCCTGTTCGGCGTGGCGATGGGTGGCATCTGGGGCATCGGTGCGAGCCTTGCCATGGAAACCATTCCGCCCAAGGCGCGGGGCATCGTGTCGGGCATCCTGCAATCCGGCTATCCGTCCGGCTATCTGGTCGCGTCACTGGCGTTCGGCGCGCTGTACGCTTCCTTCGGCTGGCGCGGCATGTTCATGGCGGGGCTGGTGCCCGGCGTGATCCTGGCAGGCTATATCTACGCCGTCGTGCCGGAATCCCCGGCCTGGAGGCGGCCCGCAGTTACCAGCGCCACCAAGCATCTGACGCATCTGATTGGAGTTTCAGCGGTTCTGGCCGCGGTGATGTTCGCTCTCATCACCTTCGGCCGCGAGCAGGGCCTGCTCTACATCGTGGCGGTGACGGTGCCGGTCCTTGTGCTGGCCGCGACACTGACACCGTTCATCCGCAGGCATCTGAAGCTGGTGCTGTACGCCATCATCCTGATGACGGGATTCAATTTCTTCAGCCACGGCACCCAGGATCTTTATCCCGTGTTCCTGCGCGAGCAGCATCACTTCGATCCGGCGACCGTCACCACCATCACCGTGATCCTGAATATCGGCGCCATCGTGGGCGGACTGTTCTTCGGCTCGTTGAGCCAGGGACTGGGGCGGCGCAAGGCCGTCATCACCGCAGCATTGCTGTCGCTGCCGGTGGTGTATTTCTGGTCCTATTCCCAGACGCCGATGATGCTGGCGGCCGGCGCGTTCCTGATGCAGATCTGCGTGCAGGGGGCTTGGGGCGTCGTTCCCGCGCATCTCAATGAATTGTCGCCGCCCGACGCGCGCGGCACTTTCGCGGGCACGGTCTATCAGTCGGGCAATCTGCTCGCTTCGATCAACGCGGTGTTCCAGGCCGAGTTCGCGGAGCACAGCGCAAACGCCACTGGCGCGAATTAGTCCGATGCGCTCGCCGCAGTCGCCTGTTTCGCCGCGCTGGTAATCGCCGCCACCATGTTCCTGGGGCCCGAGGCGCAAAATGTGGAGATGGGCGCAAAACCTGTCGAGGAATAGGGCTGCGGCTTTTCCGCTTTTATAAGGTCAAGACGGGGAGGCAGAATGCAAAGACGGGATTTTGTGATGGGCGCCGCCGCCACGGCGGTCGCGACGGCCGCGCGCGGCGCGACGAAGGTCGATGACATTCCGATCATCGACACCCATTTCCACATCTTCGACAACCGCCGTCCGCAGGGCGCGCCCTATACCGGCTCGCAGGACTATAAGGGCGGCGTGGCGCTGCCGTCGCATTACCGCGCGGAGTTCGCGAAGCTTGGCGTGGTCGGCGCGATTGAACTGGAAGCCAGTCCCTGGCTGGAAGACAATCTGTGGGTTCTGGAACAGCTTGCCACCGATCCGATGATGGTGGGAACGGTCGGCGACCTGGAACCAGAGAAACCGGAATTCGCCGAATATCTCGACCGCTTTCGCAAGGACCCGCTGTTCCTGGGCATACGATGCGGCAATATCTGGGGCCGCAGCGTGGCGCAGCAGATCGAGAACCCGGCCTTCATGGCGGGTCTGAAAAGACTGGCGTCGACCGGACTGGTGATGGACACCGCCAATCCCGACGTCGCGCTGATGCAGGCGATGGTGAAGATCAACAACCAGATACCCGAACTGACGATCATCCTGGATCATCTGCCGTCCTTCGATCCGAAGCGGGAGGAGATGGCCGCCTATGACGCGGTGCTGAAGGACATTCACGGGCGGCCCAACATCATCGCCAAGCTTTCGGAAATCCAGCACCGGGGCGAACCGGCCCATGGTCTCGCCGCGCACAAGCCGCGGCTGGACATGTTCATGGATGTGTTCGGCGAGGACCGGGTGCTGTTTGGCAGCGACTGGCCGCAAAGCGTGGGCGCGGCCACACCCGCGCAGATCGTTTCCCTGGCGCGCGCCTATTTCGCCACCCGCACGCGGGCCGAAGCGGAGAAGTACTTCTGGAAGAACTCGATCCGCATCTACAAATGGAAGAAGCGCGCTGCCAACCAGCCGTCGCTGTAATCCAAACCGCCGTTCACACCGGCTGTTTGGTGGTGCGCAGATAGGGCTTTTGGGTCTTGTAGCCCGGGAACAGCTTGTCCGCTTCCTCGTTGCTGAGGGCGGTGGTGATGATCACGTCAGTGGTTAGTCGAGAGCATCATGACAGGCCTCCATGGTCAGCGCGGCCGACGGTAGCGCATCGCCGCCAAGTCAGCGGCCGAAAGTCCATGCTTTTGTTGTGAAAACCAGTCATGCGGCGCGGCGCCTTGACCTCGCGCGCGCGACCGCTAAGGTCTTCGCAGGTGCAAGGTGTAGGGAACGCGGTGTGATGCCGTGGCTGCCCCCGCAACTGTAACCGGCGAGTGATCGTCCACATGCCACTGAGGTCTCCTTGGGAAGGCGGGCGGTCGCGATAACCCGGAAGCCAGGAAACCTGCCTCGCACCGTCGTCTTGTATCCTGCCGGGGTGCGTGGGGTGCAGCGGGGTGAACCGCAGCGGCGACAAAGTTGGAGTCGTCGCGGGGCATCGGAGTGGAAATCCGTCAATTCAAGCGTGCCGTGGCGGCTCCTGAAACCAGGAGCAAGCCGTGTTGAAATCCTTTTTCCGTATAACCACCACCGTCGCGGTGATCGGGCCATTCGCCGCCCAGGCGCAGGGGCTGCACGATGACACTGTCATTGTCAGCGCCACCCGGGTTCCCACGCCGGTGGTGCAGGTCGCCACCAGCAACAGCATTGTTACCGCCGTCGATATCGAAGCGCGGCAGTTGCGCGATCTGCCGTCGATCCTGCGCACGCTGCCGGGCCTGAATGTGATGCAGACGGGCGGCGTGGGTGGACAGACCTCGCTGTTCCTGCGCGGGGCCAACCCAAACCATACCAAGGTGCTGCTGGACGGTATCGACATCGCAGACTCGTCAAACCCCGCCAATGCTGTGGATTTCGGGAAGCTGATGGCGGGCGACCTGGCGCGGGTTGAAGTGTTGCGCGGGCCGCAATCGGGTCTTTACGGCTCTGACGCGTTGGGCGGCGTGGTGAGCCTGACCACCCAGCCGGGCGAGGGGCCGTTCAAGCTCACCGGCAGCGCCGAGGGCGGTTCGTTCGATACCTTCAATCAGACGCTCGGGCTGGGTGGTTCGGACGGCGCTCTGCATGCCAGCGGCATGGTGCAGCATGTTCATGCGGGCGGAACGCCGGTGACGCCGCTGGATCTGTTGCCGCCGGGTCAGAAACGGAATGACGATTATTTCGACAATGTCACCGCAAGCACCAAACTGGGTTATGACGTGACGGACAATTTCGACCTGGGTCTGGTGGGCCGTTACAATGGCAGCGTATCGCGCATCACCGGCGATGCGTTCGACTTCAATACCTTCATGTCGTACCCGTCTCCGCAACAGACCCGCATCGCGGTGACGCAGTATCAGACCCGCGGCACGGCGCATCTGGTGCTGGACCGGTTCGAACAGACCGTTGGTCTTGCCTATAGCAGCGTGATCACCAGCACCGCTGACCCCGACAATGGTCCGTCGCGCTATGCCGGCGATCGCGTCAAGCTGGATTGGCAGGGGAATCTGGCGCTGGACGACGCCACAACGCTGGTGCTGGGTGCGGAGACGGCGCGCGACGCCATCCATGTGCCGCTGTCGGAAGGCATCACCCTCAATTCCGGCTATGCGGAGGTGCAGAGCGCCTGGGGCGGGCTGGCGGGCAGCGCCAGCGTGCGCCTGGACGATCACAGCCGCTTCGGCAGCCGGGCGACATGGCGGATCGCCCCGGTGTGGAATATCGAGGCCACCGGCACGCGGTTGAAAGCCAGCGCCGGCACCGGGTTCAAGGCGCCTTCTCTGGTACAGCTGTATCAGGACTTTCCGGCTTTCGGATTTTTCGCCAATCCCAATCTGAAACCGGAAACCAGTACAGGCTATGATGTGGGTGTTGAGCAGGTGCTGGGCGATGTGTCGGGCGGCGTGACCTTCTTCTACAACGACATCCGCAATCTCATCAGCAACAACGCGAGCTTCACAAGCAACATCAATGTCGGCAAGGCGCAGACGCAAGGTGTGGAAGCCTTCGCGGCCTGGAAGGTGATGGCGGATTTGTCGCTGCACGCGGACTATACCTATACCGACGCCACCGACGAGGTCGCGCATCTGGCGCTGCTGCGCCGCCCGCGCAACCGGATCAATCTGAGCGCGGACTGGCGGGCGACGGACGATCTGCAATTCGCCGCGACCCTGCTGTATGTCGGACCGCAGATCGACGGCAACCGGGACTTTTCCATCCCGCGTCAGAAGATGCCCGGCTATACTCTGGCCAATGTGGCGGCAAGCTGGCGCATCACCGACAGTTACACTCTGTTCGGCCGGGTGGAGAACGCGTTCGACGAGCACTACCAGAATCCTGGCGGCTTTCTGCGTCAGGGAATCGGCGCCTATGGCGGGATCAAGGCGAGCTTCTGAATGATGATGCGGTTGGCGGGCGCGGCACTTCTTTTGTCCCTTGTGTGGGGACCGGCGATGGCTGCGCCCGCCAGCCGTCCTCACCGCATCATGTCCCTTAAAATCTGCACCGACGCGTTGCTGATGGACCTTGTGCCCCCCTCGCGCATCGCGTCGGTGACTTTCATGGCGCGGGAATCAACGCCTCTGAAATTCTGGCCGCAAGGCGCGCGGCTTCAGATCAATCACGGTTCGGCGGAAGAAATACTGGCGGCGAAGCCGGATCTTATCCTGACCGATCCGTTCATGCCGCCCCAGATGCGGGCGTTGTTGGCGCGCACGGGCGCGAAAATCGTGGAGGTGCCGCCCGCCGAGAATTTCGACGCCATCCGCGCCGTGACGCGTCAGGTAGCGCGGGCGGTGGGCGAGGAGGCGCGAGGTGAGGCGTTGATCGCGCGCATGGATGCCGATCTGAAAGCCATCGCGGCGCGGCGGCCCGCGTATCCCATCCGCGTGGCGGAATGGGGCGGCGGCGGCTATGTGCCCGGACGCGGCGGATTGTTCGACGCCATGCTGCGCGCCATCGGCGCGGAGACCATCGAGAAGAATGCGATGGGTTATTATGATGTAGAGGCGCTGATAGCCGCGCGGCCCGATGTGCTGGTCTATGGCGACACCTATGGCACCATGCCGACCTTGCGCGACGACCAGAACATGCATCCGGCCCTGCTGGCGCGCTACGCGAACCGGCGCATCGCCTATTCCTCTCTCTATGGCTGTGGCCTGCCGGAGACGGCGTTGGTCGCGCGTAAGCTGCAGGCGGCGGTGATCGCCGCGACGGCGCAATGAGACCGTCGCGCCTTTGCCTTTTGCTGACGGCGCTCATCGCGCTGGCTTTCGTTGCATCTCTGCTGGCTGGGCGCGTATGGCTGCCGCCCGCAGCCTTGCTGGACGCCATGACGGATCGCGGCAGTCTGGCGGCGTTGATCGTCAACGATATTCGCTTGCCGCGCACTGTGCTTGCGCTGCTGGTGGGTGCGGTGCTGGGCCTGGCGGGTGCGGTCCTGCAGGGCTTCACCCGCAATCCGCTGGCCGAACCGGCGCTGCTGGGCGTGGCCAGCGGCGCGGCCTTGGGCGCGGTGATGGCAATCTATTTCGGCCTGGCCACCTTCTCGCCCGCCACCGGGCCGTTCTTGGGCATGGTGGGCGCATTGGGCGCGTGTTCCTTAACCTTCGCGCTGGGGCGCGGTGGCACGGTGGCGCTGGTGCTGGCGGGCGCGGCGGTGTCCAGCCTGACGGCGGCGGGCATCGCGCTGGCGCTCAACTTCGCACCCAATCCCTATGCGGCCTATGAGATCATGAACTGGCTGCTGGGATCGCTGGCCGACAAAAGCTGGACGCAGGTGACGCTGGTGCTTCCCTTCGCCATCGCGGGCTGCGCCGCGCTGGCCATCACCGGCAAATCGCTGGATGCGCTGTCGCTGGGGGAGGCACAGGCGATGAGCCTGGGCATCGACCTGAAGCGGCTCAACTTGCTGGTGATCTTCGGCACGGCGCTGGCGGTGGGCGCTGTCACATCGGTGACGGGCGCCATCGGCTTCATCGGTCTGGTCGCACCGCATCTTGTCCGTCCGCTGGTCGGCTATCAGCCCAGCCGCATCCTGCTGCCTTCGGCGCTGGCGGGCGCGCTCCTGCTGCTGGCCGCCGATATCGCCGCGCGGCTGGTGCATGTGGGGCCCGAACTGAAGCTGGGCGTGTTCACCAGCCTGCTCGGCACGCCTTTCTTCTTCTGGCTGGTGCTACGGCTGAAAAGGACAGCGCCATGATCTCGGCCCAGGGGATCACGGTCACACGCGGTGGCCGCCGGATTCTGGACGGCGTGTCGCTGGCGGCGGGGGCAGGGGCGTTCATCGCCGTGATCGGCCCCAACGGCGCGGGCAAGTCCACGCTTCTGTCGGTGCTGGCCGGACTGCTGACGCCCGATGCCGGGCAGGTGACACTGGATAGCGCGCCCTTGTCCGCGCTGTCGGACTTGGCGCGGCGGAGGGCCTATCTGCCGCAGAACCCGCGCCTGGAATGGCCCATCTCGGTTGAACGGCTGGTTGCGCTTGGCCTGACCCCGCATCTGCCCGCGCTGGGCGGCCTGCCACCCCAATGGCAGCCCGCCATCACCCGCGCGCTGGAGCAATGCGATCTGGCCGACCGGCGTGACCAGCCCGCCACAACCCTGTCGGGCGGGGAATTTGCGCGCGCCATGCTGGCCCGCGCCATCGTGGGCGATCCCGATATTCTCATCGTCGATGAGCCCATCACCGGCCTGGATCCGCGTCATGCGATGCAGTCCATGGCGCTGCTGACTCGATTTGCCGCAGCCGGGAAACTGGTGATCGCGTCGCTGCACGATCTGACCCTGGCGGCGCGTCACGCCGGCCGCATCATCGCGCTTGTGGATGGGCGCATTGTGGAGGATGCGGATTCGCTCACAGAGTCGCTTATCCACAGGGTGTTCGGCGTGGCTGCCGCCCGGATCGGACAGGGAGATTCGCTGTCATTCACACTTCTGTCCCCAAGCGAAAAATGACGCCTGTGTGAAAGTTTTCCGGCTTGACGGAGTCCGCGAATAGGCCCCTACATATAGTCGTTCACGGTCAATCGAATGCTCTTGATAGGGGATTCAAGGGAACTCTGGAACGGTCTGGTGGGACCGCAACCGGGGCTGCCCCCGCAACTGTAAACGGCTGAATTTCCGGCCAATTGCCACTGGGCATCGACATGGGAGGGCGGCCGGAGAC
>JAFIHO010000087.1 GCA_017849395.1 Hyphomicrobiales bacterium | reverse complement strand
GGCACCATGTGGTGCTCGCAATGCGAGTGAAAGGGGATATTCTTCAGTACAACAATTTCGTCATAGCCCCCGACTTCTTCGAACGTACGGGACAGATAAGCGACGGGATCCTCTTCATAGCCCTGACAATACTCTTTCCAGGCCCTGGCAAATCGGGCCGGTGTGTCCACAAGGCCCTCGCGATCAGGATCATCGCCCGCCCACAGGATGATTTTGCGAACAGCCTCCTGAATTTCGTCCGGAACGAAAGGCTTTTTGTTATCGTCGAATATATTGGCGTCTGGAGAGATGTAATTCATCGCGATCAACCCCGGCGGCAAGATTTCAAAAGATGTAGCGCGGCAAAGCCTTACACTTGTCAATGATGGGGCGGCTCACTAAAATCGCCAATATGTCCAAAAGGGAAGCCTCCACTCTCATTATGGGGCGAGTTTTACCGCCGGCGTTGAAAAGCATGATTGACAGCAGCCCGATAGCTGCCGTGCTGAGCGATCCTAGGCAGCCCGACAATCCAATAGTGCACTGTAACCAGGCGTTTATTGATCTGACCGGCTATGCACGGGAAGAAGTCATTGGTCGCAACTGTCGATTTCTGGCTGGGCCTTCGACCGAAGAACACCTCTCAGACGAGATACGTCAGGGAGTGCGGGGAAGAATACCGGTTCTGGTGCAGATCCGAAATTACAGAAAGGATGGGACTCCTTTTCGAAATGCTGTCCTGGTCGCTCCGATCTTCGATGCCGAAGGGGAGTTAGATTATTTTCTGGGATCCCAAAGCGCTGCTCCCGACCCGGAGCTGGGCCCTTCCAGACCCGATATTGCGAAATCAAAGGTTGGCCGGCTTAGCCCACGCCAGCGGGAAGTCCTTACCGCCATGTCGTTGGGCCGGCTTGCAAAACAGATCGCAAATGACATTGGCGTGTCCGAGAGGACGGTAAAACTTCACAAGGCCGCGCTTCTAAAGGCACTTGAGGTCCGGTCGATCGCTGAGGCGATTCGCATCGCCATCGAGAGCGGACTTTAAGCTTCCGTACTTGATCGCAGGGAACGTGCTGCCGGCCAAATAGCAAGTGGCCCAGAGGTTTATCGGTCACTCCCGTTCCACGCTGAAAAAGACCGAAGCCGCGAGATTAAGGCGATCCCCCAATAATGAAACCGCGGGATAGACATTGTGAAACCTGAGGAATTCGGGGAGGCCTATAATTCGTAAGAAGGGTAAACCTGCGGGCTCAAAGAAAATGGCCTCGTACGCCTTGGGGAGGGTGCACGCGCGTCTATGAACCCGCAGGTTATTCAAATTAGCCCTTGGGAATGACAACCGCATCGATCACATGAATGACGCCGTTGTCGGCGGGGATATCGGCAGAAACGACGTTGGCACTGTTCACCTTCACGCTGCCCATGGTCGCGTCGATGGAAATATTGCGACCTTCGACCGTCTTCGCGTCAGTCTTTTTTCCGGAAAGACTTGTGCTCATGATTCTTCCAGGGACGACATGGTAGGTCAGAATTTGGACCAGCTTGGCCTTGTTTTCCGGCTTAAGCAGGTTTTCCACAGTACCTGCCGGCAACTTCGCAAAAGCCGCATCCGTCGGCGCGAATACCGTAAAGGGCCCCTTGCCTTTGAGAGTGTCGATCAGCCCGCCCGCCTTCAATGCAGCCGCCAAGGTATTGAATTGGCCCGCTTTCACTGCGGTATCTACGATGTCCGCTGCATAGCTCGGGACCGAGCCGAGTGAGACGAGCGTGGCGGCAGCAAGTCCCATCATCAATTTGCGCATCATAACGTTCCTTTTGTCTGGGTTAGATGCATTAAAAACGTAAGGTGCCGCGATTTGGATCACTGCGATTGATGCACCTATCAGTCGATGCCGCCCCAATTCAGCGCTCAAGGCGCATAGTGTTTAGGCTCGCGGGAGCGTCCGATTCCGCCCTCAATGGCGATGCGCAGAGGGCCGCCGTCAATCATGCTCTTCAACGAGGGCGAAAAAATCACCCATTCGAGGAGGAGACAGATTCCCTTTTGGACATATTGACGATTCTAGATCGCGCAGATCTCCACGCACGAAATTTTTTGGGCGGCGTCATGCGCAATTATGTCAATTCATGTGGGAGGTTTAATTTTTGACCATAAGTAATGTCCGCCGCCAGGCTCGGGAGAAGTTTCGCGAGATTGCGCGCGCGGCTGGCGAGCCCGATGCAAGCTACAGCATGGACTTGCGGGCGGGCGCCGCGAGCGAAGCGGACTAGTTGCGGGAGGTCACAGATCGCATGTTCCACGATATGGGCGGCTGTTGCGATCCGAACATGAAGCACCGCTATCGCCGCACCAAAAATCCGCGCGGCGCAGAAGATGGTAAGCTGCGTCAGGCCTCCCGCAACAAGCCGTGAATAAAGATAGTTCGACACCGGGAACGGATTTGGGGAACCGGC
The DNA here is from genome assembly GCA_017849395.1 of Hyphomicrobiales bacterium. GTDB lineage: Bacteria > Pseudomonadota > Alphaproteobacteria > Micropepsales > Micropepsaceae > Rhizomicrobium. The sequence continues at coordinate 10,233 of JAFIHO010000087.1, read as the reverse complement.
GGGAACGTGTCATCCCCGCCACACCCGAAAACATCGATAAGTGTTTGAAATTACTTGGTGCCCAGAAGAGGACTCGAACCTCCACGCCTTGCAGCGCTAGTACCTGAAACTAGTGCGTCTACCAATTCCGCCATCTGGGCACGGGGTTGGCTGTGGGCCAACCGGTAGGGGCGGGATGTTTAGGGGGGGCCGCTGCCCAAGTCAACGCCGGTTGACGGGGCTTTGAGAGGTAGCCGGGGATGCGCCTGCAAGGGGCCCGCCGGGGCGGTTTGCCGCTTTCCGACAGGCCCGGCTTTGGATATGAAGATTCACGCTTTTTGGGCAGGCATTCCCCCATGAAAAATCAACTGGTCACGGTCTTTGGCGGCTCCGGTTTCCTGGGCCGGCATACGGTGCGGGCGCTGGCCCGTGCGGGCTGGCGTATCAAGGTGGCGACCCGCCATCCCAATATGAGCTTTTTCCTGCGGCCCCTGGGTTCGGTGGGCCAGATCGACTTCGTGAAGGCCGATGTGGCGGACCCGGAGCAGGTTGCGGCGGCGGTCGCGGGGGCCGATGCGGTCATCAACCTGACCGGCATCCTGTTCCAGAAGGGCCAGACCTTTGGCGAGGTGCAGGCGGAAGGGGCCGACAATATCGCCCGGGCGGCCGCGGCGGCGGGCGTCAGCCGTCTGGTGCATGTGTCGGCCATCGGGGCCGATGCGGAGTCGGAGTCGAGCTATGCCGTCACCAAGGCTCAGGGCGAAGCGGCGATGCGCGAGGCCTTCCCGGCCGCCGTGATCCTGCGGCCCTCCATCATTTTCGGGCCGGACGATTCTTTCTTCAATCGCTTCGCGGACCTGGCGCGCTATCTGCCTGTTCTGCCGCTGATCGGCGGCGGCAAGACGCTGTTCCAGCCTGTGTTCGTGGGCGATGTCGCCGCCGCCATCGTCAAGACACTGAGCGACGACGCCGCGCAGGGCCGGACCTATGAATTGGGCGGGCCGACCGTCTATTCCTTCAAGCAGTTGATGCAGATCATCCTGGAGGAAACCGGGCGCAAGCGCTTCCTGGCGCCGGTGCCGTTCTTCATCGCGTCGATCCAGGCCTTCTTCCTGCAACTGATGCCCAATCCGATGCTGACCATGGACCAGGTCAAGCTGCTGAAACATGACAATGTGGTGGCCCCGACCGCGGCGGGACTGGGCGATCTGGGCATCGTGCCCACATCGGTCGAAGCGGTGGTGCCGTCCTATCTGTGGCGCTATCGCGCCAAGGGCGAATATGCGGCGGATTTGCCCGCAGCCTGATCGCGGCATTCCTTCTCCCTAGACGCGCAGATGCATCCCGCTTGCGAATGCGAGGACGGCGTGGCTTCGCCGCAAGGCGGCCGGATGTTTCGTCCGCTCCTTTTCAGAGCGGCAGCTTTCTTGCGAAAGCCAGCATAAGCCTTGCGACTTGGCCACGCCCAGCGATTTTGGGCCGCTCCAGGCGCACGGTGACGGGCGGCCGGTGCAGGAGACCTCAGCCTTTGGAGTTCGCTGTCCCTGCAACACGCCACACCACCCGGGATCGAAACCCCGCCTGGCAGCACGGCTTCCGTCCGCCATGCCGACAGGGATTCCTGATGCGACCTGTGCCCGCGCACGGTTCGTTACTCCGTGTCCACGTCACACGCCGGCCTGTTTCCCGTAACGGACGTTCCGGAACGTCCCCGCACGAAACAGGCGAGAAGGAATTTAGAGGCGAAATGCGTCTTGAAAAGATGGGGATAGAGATTTCCCCATGCTGTCCACGCGAGGCGTTTGAAAGGATTGGAGAATTGGAATGCAAATCCTCCCTTTATGCGTATGTCCGGGCGGCGGCCGATGCGTGGGGGATCACGTTTGCCGGACAAGGAGGAAGTCGTCCCGCAGCCGGGTCAGCGCCATGAGGCGCCTCTTGTCAGCTTGAACTGCCGACGCGCTCTAGGAGCGCGCCGGTAGCGGAAAAGTGGGCGGCGTGGGTGCCTTGTTCTCGTTCATGATGCCCGCCAGCACCTTCAGGGCGGATCGTGTATGGCGCCGCGCCAAAGAGCGGATTTCGGAAGATGCCTTAGCCATTTGGGTTGATCCGGGGTTGGCACTGCGGCGGGCCGCGTGGTCCCCTGATTGCCCGCCTTACGCGGGAGGAGGTCGTTGGTTAGATTTGGGCGGGCTGGGGGGAAACTATGGAAAAGACACTGGCTTACATCTCAATAGCGACGGCAGGCTGTTTCGTCCTTAGCTCCGCCTACATGGGCTGTTTCATGATTGCCGCAGGGCACCCGGAGCTCATGCGATACGTGACATTCTCCGACGTGGTGAATAGCGCTTTCGCAATACTCGTGCCGGTCGCGTTTACTTGGACGGCGATGCTGACCTTGAATACCAGGGTCAGCCGTTCACTAGGTTTGGCAGACGAACCGAAAACTCCGAGGGGAGCAAAAATAAACAGCTTGGTAATTGAGGTGCTGTTTTACTCGTGTCTCGCCCTTTGCTTGGTTATCTTCGCGCGTAAACACCCGATTGGAGCGGTTGTCTTTGCCATTTTTTTGGTGATCTATTTTTCAGGCCTCGCTCGATTTGCGCGATCCATGGCCACGAGATTGCCCGACAAGGTTCTGATATCGGCGATCGTCTATGTTACGGCGCTGTTCGGAGCCGTAGGAACGGGCGCAATTTATGGCACTTACGTCCGAGATGCAGGCCCTCAGGTGGTAATCACCGACACCGGCCAAGTAAACGCGCGCTCCGTGCTACCGCTCGAGCGAGGTCTGATCGTATTTCTCCCAGAAGGCTATCGTGTGATCAACTGGAATTCGGTGAAGAGTATTTCGTCTCCAGCAGAACCATGATCCTCGCTCCGCACTCTTGGGTGAAATACCCTCGATTGCCTGGAGTCAGTTCGACGATTGGAGAAATGCTCTCACGCTGCCGAATTCTCAATCTCGCGCGGACAGATCGGGATATCCGTAAATGGCACGGTGAGCACGATGTCCCGCCCGAATGCCAATCTTCTTTCGTGGGACAATCTCTGACCGCCTAATTTAAGTCGGTGCGACTACCAGTCCGCCACAGGGACCACGGAGCAAGCTGTTGCATGGGCTGGGCTCCCTAAAGGGGCGGCAGAACCGAAAGCTCACATGAAGTCGGCCATGACACCTGACGTTATCGGCTCGGATGTGTTCAGCCCTATCCAAACAGCTTGCGCAGCAGGCCGGTGGAGCGGGCGGCGGGGTTGGTGCGGATGTCGGCTTCCTGCTGGCCCATGTAATGGAAGATGCCTTCCAGCGCGCCGCCGACGGCGAAGCCGGTCAGGTCGAAATTCAGCAGTGACTGGGCCATGCCAGACTGGCCCATTCCCATCTTGCCAAGACCCATCTGTCCCAGAGCGCCAAGCGCGGGCAGTCCGCCGACCTTGTTGCGCACCGTGTCCATCACCTTGTCCGCACCGGAGCCCTTCAGCGCCGACGCCATGATGGGAGTGAATTCGCGCGTCATCGCTCCGGTCGAAGAGCGGCGGAAATACTGGGTCACCGAATCCTGCGGGCCGGTGAGGATCTGGCGGGCATCATCGAAAGTGATGTTCGTGGCGGCGTCGGTGAGGATGTTCAGCGCCTTGGGCGCCGCCTGTTCCGCGCCGCGGTTCATGCGTTGGGACAGATCGTCGAGCATACCGCTTGCGCCCACCATCGAGAGGGGCTGACGCACCTGCTCCAACTGTTTCGGCAGGGGAATGCGAATGGAAGGATCGTTGGAAAAGCCGCCCGGCTTGCCGACCTGTCCGATCACCTTGCGCGCCGATACTTTCAGCACATCCTTGAGCCCGGCGCCGATTTCGCCCTGACTCAGGCCCGAGCCCAGCAAACTCTGAGCCCCACCGGCGCGGTTCAGAAGATCGGCCGGGTTGATCTGTGCCCGCGCCGCGATCAGCGGCAGGTTCGCCAGGAGCGCGCCCAGCAACAGACGGCGTGAATGGATGCAAGTCATGGCATATCCCCCATTTAATGCGAGCCAAGACTAGCATGATCCGCGACGGCGCGCCCGACGAAATGGGGAAAAGAAAGCCGCCGTTGACGTCGCTTTTGTGGTCTCTGCCGCAGTGCGGCAGGGAAAGTGTCAGGCCAGCACCAGCCACGCCATAAGCGCCAGCCCCGCGATGATGCGGTACCAGCCAAAGGGCTTGAGGCCGTATTTGCTGATGAAGCCAATGAAGCCCTTCACGACCACCAGCGCGACAAGAAAGGCCACGACAAAGCCGACGCCGATATCGGCCCAGGCGGCACCCGCCAGCGCGTCGCGGTTCTTGTAGACGTCCAGCACGGTCGCGCCCAGCATGGTGGGCACCGCCAGATAGAAGGTGAAAACCGCCGCCGCGGCACGGTCCACCCCCAGCAACTCGCCGCCCAGGATGGTCGCGCCGGAGCGCGACACGCCGGGGAAGATCGCCAGCACCTGACAAAATCCGATCTGCAACGCCTTAATGTAAGGCAGGCGGTCGCCGTCGGTGAAGCGGGGCACGGGCCGCATCCGTTCCAGCACCAGGATGAGCACCCCGCCCAGGAACAGCGAGGTGGCGATGACATAGGGTGCAACGGTCGGCGCGAACAGCACATTCTTGATGAAGCCGTGCAGCGCCAGGCCGATCACCACGGCTGGCATGAAGGCGATGAGAATCGACAGAACAAAATGCCGGGCGTCGCTGCTGGTCGGCAGCTTCACCAGCACATCCCAGAATTTGCGCCAATAGACCGCGACCACCGCCAGGATGGCTCCGAACTGGATGACAATGGGCAGCACCTCACCCGGTGGATGAAAGCCCATCACGTCTTCCGCGATCAGCAGATGCGCGGTCGATGAGACGGGCAGGAATTCGGTCAGGCCCTCGATGATGCCCAGGATTACGGCGATGAAGGTATCGTGCATGGCCCAGCCCTTGTCTGATCGACACGCCTAGCATTGACGGGGGGCGGAACGCTATTGGACCGTCTGTCCCGCCCTCTGAAAATTTCGCGCCCTCTGCGGAAAATCGCTTCACGCCTTTGCAGACCGCGATCCTGGATGAAGTTTTGGTTATAGTTCCCGGATGGCGGGCAAGGGAATCGGCAGAACGGGCGGGCGGTGGCTGCGGCGCATCCTGGTCACGGTCTTTATTCTCGCCCTGCCCGCGCCGGTGCTGCTGCTGCTGATTTTCCGCTTCCTGCCGGTTCCCGGCACGCCGGAAATGCTGGTCAGCCTGGTTCAGGGCAAGGGGCTGAATTATCACTGGACGGACGACATCGCACCCGCGCTGGGTCGGGCAGTGATCGGCACGGAGGACCAGAATTTCTGCAGCCATCACGGTTTCGACTGGCAGGGCATTCAGAAGGCGATGGAGGAACACAAGCGCAACCCCAAAAAGCGGCTGCGCGGGGCCAGCACCATCTCCCAGCAGACGGCCCGCACGCTGTTCCTGGTGCCGATGCGAAGCTGGATCCGCAAGGGGCTGGAGACCTATCTGACGGTTCTGGTCGAGGCACTCTGGCCCAAGAAGCGTATCCTGCACGCCTATCTGAACCTGGTGGATTGGGGTCACGGCAATTTCGGCGCGGAGGCGGCGGCGCGGTCCTATTTCGGCACAGATGCCGGATCGCTGACCCGGGATCAGGCGGCGCGGCTGGCCGCCATCCTGCCCAGCCCCAGCCGGTGGCGGGTGATCAGCCGGGGCGCAACGGTGCGGCAGACCCGAGCCCTGGCGCGCACCCGGCAAGTGGTGCGCGACAAGTTGAATTTTTGCGTTCAGTAGCGGCCTCGCCTATTAGACGTTTCTGTCTTACCGCTTCGCTATTGAGGACGGATGCGCCGCCTGATCCATCTGATGCTTTCACCCAGTTGCCGCCTTGCCCGCCTGATCGTGGGCGAGAAGCGGGTCGCCTGCGATCCCGTGCTGGCCGAGGATGCGCGCAACCCCATGCCGGTGTTCATCGACCTGGACGGTACCCGGGCCGAAGGGGTGTGGGCCATCGTCGATCACCTGGAAGCCAATTACCCCGACAATCCGCTGGCCCCTGCCGACGATGCGGCGCGGCGCGAAAGCCTGCGCTGGCTGGACTGGGCGATGGGGCCGTTCCATGAGCAGGTGACCCAGCGCATCGTCTATGAGAAGGCGGGGCAGCGCTTTACCGGCGCGCCCGCGCGGCGGACGCCCGACATGAACACCATCCGCGCCGGGCGCGACGAGCTGAAAGTGGCGCTGGCCGCCATCGGCAAGGCGGCGGAGACGCGCGGCAATCTGGCAGCGCGGGAAATTTCGCTGGGCGATCTGGCCGTGGCCGCGCATCTTTCGGCGCTGGACTATTTCGGGGAAGTTCCGTGGACGGACTTTCCTGCCGCGTCGGAATGGTATGTAAGGATGAAGTCGCGGCCCAGCTTCCGCTCCATCCTGGGCGACAAGGTGCCGGGCCAGCCGCCGGTGTCGCATTATGCCGAACTCGATTTCTGATCTTATCCGGGATTGCGCGAGGACAGAGGGTTTCGATGTCGTGCGGTTCACGGCCGCGGACGCGCCGCCGGATAATGCTGCGCGGCTTGTCGAATTCCTGAGCGCGGGGCTGCATGGCGACATGGAATGGATGGCGGAGCGTGTGGCGTGGCGGGCCGATCCCAGGGCGATGTGGCCCGCGGCGCAGAGCGTGGTTGTTCTGGGGCTGAACTATGGTCCCACGGATGATCCGCTGTCTGTTCTTGCGCAACCGGACCGGGCAGGAATTTCGGTGTATGCGCGCGGCGACGATTATCACGATGTGGTGAAGAAGAAGCTGAAGGCGGTGGCGGGGTTCATCGCCCAGCGCTTCAAGGCGGATGTGAAAGTTTTCGTCGATACCGCGCCGGTGATGGAAAAGCCGCTGGCGCAGAAGGCTGGTATCGGCTGGCAGGGCAAGCACACCAACCTGGTGAGCCGGGAGTTCGGATCGTGGCTGTTCCTGGGGTCGATTTTTACGACTGTGGCGCTGCCGCCTGACGACGCCGAGCCGGATCATTGCGGCAATTGCCATGCCTGTCTGGATGTGTGTCCCACCGATGCATTCCCCTCGCCCTACCGGCTGGATGCGCGGCGCTGCATCTCCTATCTGACCATCGAGAACAAGGGCCCGATCCCGCGCGAATTCCGTGCCGCGATGGGCAACCGCATCTATGGCTGTGACGATTGCCTTGCCGTGTGTCCCTGGAACAAGTTCGCCAGCGCCGCGTCGGAGATAAAGCTGGCGGCGCGGGAGGAATTGAAAGCGCCGCGCCTGGTGGAATTGGCGCGGCTGGATGATGCGTCGTTTCGCGCGCTGTTCCGCAAATCGCCGGTCAAGCGCATCGGGCGCGAGCGATTCCTGCGCAATGTGCTTGTCGCCATAGGTAATTCCAGCGAAGCGGCGCTGGCGGTCGAGGCGGAGCGGTTGCTGGACGATCCGTCGCCCCTGGTACGCGGCGCAGCGGTTTGGGCGCTGTCGCGGCTGATGGCGCCCGAGATGTTCGAGAATATTTCGCGCAGGCGGTCAACAAGCGAAATGGACGAAAGCGTGCGCGCGGAATGGATCAGCGCGGGGGCGCTTTAGTCGCCTGTGCGGGCGCATCATCCGCGAGTACTTCCAGTTCCTCGCGTGCTTCCGCCGCTATCGCTGGCGTGGGATTGGCGGCAAGCGCGGCGCGGAAATCGGCACGGGCACCGCCGATGTCGCCCAGTTCGCGCCGCAGCAGGCCGCGTTCGACCAGCGCCCCCGCGTCACGCTTCAGGGCCAGCGCCGCCGTCAGATCGTCATGCGCGGAGGGCAGTTGTTTCAGGGCGCGGTGGGCGCTGGCGCGCAGCACCAGCAGGTCCGGGCGGCGCGGCGCAAGGGCCAGCGCGGCATTGAGGTCGAGCACCACTTCGTTCCATTTCTTCTGCATCGCCTGGGCGCGTGCCAGATCGGCGAACAGGTCGGGATCGTTCGCGGTGAGGGTCAGGGCGGCGCTCAGGCTTGCAACCGCATGAGCCCCATCGCCCGCCAGCATGAAGGCATTGCCCGCCTGTCCGAACAGGGCGGCGCGCAGGCCGGCAGGCGTGTCCTTGCCCCGCGCCAGGGCATCGAGGCGCGGCCCTGCCTCTGCGTAGCGGCGTAAACCCACCAGGGCCAGGGACGCGCAATGTTCGGCCGGAACGCCGCCGCCGGAACGGCTCCAGGCTCCGGACTCACTCAATGCGACATCCGGATTGGTGTTCACCAGGGAGAGGCAGCGATTGTAACGCGCCGCTTCGGGATCACCCGCCGCGGGCGCGGCCAGCGCCGGTGCGGTCAGTGCCGGAGCGGCAAGCACGGCCAGCAGAAGGGCGCAGCGATTGGGCAACATTGTGACGCTCATGACACGCAGGCGGGCAGGATGGCGCGGACTATGGCATCTGTTAGGCTCTGCCGCGAGGGAGGACCTGATGCGCCCATTTCCGGCGCCGGGCGCGACCGTTTTCGGCCTGACGCGGGCCTGGGCGGCGGTGCTGGCGATGCTGATATTTTTCTGCGCCCTGCCCGCGCGCGCGCAGGAAGAGCCCGCGCCGGTGCAGTTAGGGCCACGTGCCGCGCCGACCAGAAGTGTCGGGGTCGGCAGTCTGGACGTGCTGGATGCGACGCCCAAATTCGATGTCGAGCGCGCGACCCGTACCTATCTCTCCCGGGTGAGCGGACCGGCGCGCGAGCGATCCGACCGGTACTTCGAAGGCGGCTATTGGTTGCAATTGATCGACCTGGCCTATGGCTTGCTTGTGGTGGGGTTGTTGCTGGGGTTTCATGTTTCGGCGCGCATCCGCGACTGGGCGGCGGAGCGCACCCGATCACGCTATGGCCAGTCGCTGATCTATGTCGCCGCCTATGTCGCGATCTTCACCATCGCCACCCTGCCCCTGTCGATCTATGAGGGGTATGTGCGCGAGCACAGCTATGGCCTTTCCAACCAGACATTCGCGGGCTGGGCGAAGGATTTCGGCATTCAGTTCGCGATCGGGCTGGTGGCCGCGCTGATCGTGCTGCCGCTGATCTATTGGGCGATCCGCAAGACGCATGAGATGTGGTGGATATGGGGCGCGGCCATCGCGATCCTGTTTTCGGTTGCCGCGAACATTGTCTATCCCGTCTATATCGCGCCGCTGACCAATCATTACGAGCCGCTCGCCGAAGGACCGCTGAAGCAGCAGATATTGTCGCTGGCGCGCGCCAACGACGTGCCCGCCGATAATGTCTGGCAGTTCGATGCCTCCCGCCAGTCCAACCGCATCTCGGCCAATGTGGCGGGCTTCATGGGGACCACCCGCATCGCGCTGACCGACAATCTGCTGACGCAGGGCACGACTGACGAAACCCTGGCGGTGCTGGGGCATGAGATGGGCCATTATGTGATGGGCCATGTGGGGCGCGGGTTGTTGCTGATGGGACTGGTCACCATCGCGGGCTTTGCCTTTCTCGCTTTCGGGTTCCGGGTGGCGACGGATTTCTTTGGCGGCAGCTGGGACGTGCGGCGCGTGGAGGACGTTGCGGGCCTTCCGGTGCTTGCGGGGCTGATGAGCATCTTCATGTTCCTGATGACGCCGGTGACGAACGGCATCACCCGCACCATGGAGCACCAGGCGGATATCTTCGGCCTGAATGCGGTGCGAAAGCCGGATGCGTTTTCCACCGCGATGCTGAAGCTTTCCACCTATCGCAAGCTGGAGCCTGGCAAGTGGGAGGAAATGATCTTCTATGACCACCCGTCCGGCCGCACCCGCATCCATGACGCGATGGTGTGGAAGAAGGAGCATATCCGCGACTGGGATGTGCGCGACACGGTCAACCAGCCCGCGCCGTGACGCTGGGTCTTGGAAGTTTTCGCATCATCACCTGGTTTGTCGGGCCACTCAGAGTTGGCACGTAAGAATTACTGGAACCTTTGTCCGTTGCCCTGAATGGCCCACATAAAGTGGGCCATGACATCTGAGTCTGGCTGCTGACGCCTGAGCCTTCTCAGCGCGGCAGTTTTTCCGCCAGCGCGGCGTAGAGCGGGTTTTGCGCGGGCAGCTTCGCCAGGAATTTTTCCACCGCGATGCGCGCCTCGGCGGTCCAGTCCGCGGTGAGCGACACGGCGAGTTGCGCCTGGCTTTTCAGAATCGTGCCGTCTTCCAGCACTTTCAGCCCGTTCGCCCGCAGCGTGGAGCCGGTGGTGGTGATGTCCACGATCACTTCCGCCGTGCCTGCGGCCGGTG
>JAFIHO010000086.1 GCA_017849395.1 Hyphomicrobiales bacterium | reverse complement strand
TCCGCGATGCCCAGCATGTCGCGGGCGAACTTCGTCACCGCATACTGGCTGGCGTCGGCGCGCTCCTTCTCGGCGCGGCGGCGGATATTCTCCATCTCGGCCAGGGCGCGCAGGCGCTGGTCCTTCAGGGATTCATTCTCGGTCTTCAGGGCTTCCAGAACGGCGAATTCCGCGGAATGCGGATCGTCGGGTTGGGCCTCGGGGGTATGGTCTTCGCTCATGGGGTTTCCTTAGACGCAAAAGCGCAACAGGGCAAAGCGTGAAGCGGTTGCCCGCCCGGTTGCGCGACAAATATCATCCGAGCAGCCGTCCGATGACCTTGGCGGTGTGATCGACCATCGGGATGATGCGGCCATAATTGAGCCGCGTCGGCCCCAGAACGCCGATCACGCCGACAATATGCCCGGCGGCATTGGCATAGGGCGCGGCCACGATGGACGAACCGGACAGGGAGAAAAGCCGGTTTTCTGATCCGATGAAGATCTTCACCCCGTCGCCCCGGCCAGCCAGTTCCAGCAACTGGATCAGGTCGTTCTTGCGCTCGATATCGTCGAACAGATGGCGCACCCGTTCGATGTCGGCCTGGGCCTCCACATTGTCGAGCAGATTGGCGGTGCCGCGCACGATCAGCACTTTTTCCTCGGTGCGCGGGCCGCCCAAGGAAGAATCCAGCGGCTGGGCGAGGGTGGCGAGGCCTTCCGCCACGATCTTGGCGGTCAGCGTGTCCAGCTCCGCGCGCTCGCTGTCCAGTTCCGCCAGCACCTCGGCGCGGGCGCCGTCCAATGTGCGGCCGCGCAGCCGCGCATTCAGATAGTTGGTCGCCTCCGCCAGCGCCGACAGGGGCAGGCCGGGCGGGGTGTCGATCACCCGGTTTTCCACCTGGCCGTCCTCGGACACCATGATGACCAGCGCCTTGCCAGGACCCAGGGCGACGAATTCGACATGCTTCAGCGCCGAATCCTGCTTCGCTGTCACCACCAGCCCAGCGCAGCGCGACAGGCCCGACAGCATCTGGGTCGCCTGGGTCAGCACGTCTTCGACATGCCGCCCGGTGCGCGTGATGCGCTGTTCGATCACCCCGCGCTCCTCGGGGGCCAGATCGCCGATTTCCAGAAGGCCGTCCACGAACAGGCGCAGCCCTTTCTCCGTGGGAACCCGGCCCGCGCTGGTATGCGGGGCATAGAGCAGGCCCATCGCCTCCAGGTCGCTCATCACATTGCGGATCGAGGCAGGCGACAGGGTCAGGGGCAGGCGCTGGGACAGGGTGCGCGATCCCACCGGCTCGCCGCTGGTCAGAAAGGCCTCAACCAGATGGCGGAACACCTCGCGCGGCCGTTCGCCAAGGCCCGGCGGGAACAGGTGCGCGGAACGGGGGTCCAGAGACAAGCCTTTGAAATCCTTGGTTTATCGTGACAGGCAGGCGGCGGGTTGCACCGTCAGCGTCCCACCGCTAGGTAACCCCCGTCAAAATACACTTCAAGATCATAAGAGGCCCGATGCGTCCCTCCAACCGCGCCCCCGACCAGATGCGCGCCGTCACCCTGACTCCCGGCTTTGCCCGCCATGCCGAGGGGTCCTGCCTGGTGAAGTTCGGCGATACCCATGTTCTGGTCACCGCCAGCCTGGAGGAAAAGGCCCCGCCCTTCCTCAAGGGCACCGGAAAGGGCTGGGTCACGGCGGAATATGGGATGCTGCCCCGCTCCACCCATGAGCGGATGCGGCGCGAGGCGGCGGCGGGCAAGCAGTCCGGCCGGACCCAGGAAATCCAGCGGCTGGTGGGGCGGTCGCTGCGCGCGGTCTGCGACCTTCAGGCCCTGGGCGAGCGGCAGATCACCATCGACTGCGACGTGCTGCAGGCCGATGGCGGTACCCGCACCGCGTCGATCACCGGCGGCTTTGTGGCGCTGGGCCAGTGCATTGCGTTCATGAAGAAGGTCGGCATGGTCAGCGCGCCCATCATCAAGGATCATGTCGCGGCGATTTCCTGCGGCATCTCAAAGGGCGTGCCGGTGCTGGACCTGGATTATGACGAGGACTCGGTGGCCGAGACCGACGCGAATTTCGTGATCACCGGATCGGGTGGGCTGGTGGAAATCCAGGGCACCGCCGAAGGCGCGCCGTTCAGCGAAGAGGAATTCGTCGCGCTGCTGAAACTGGCGCGCAAGGGCGTGGGCGAGCTTGTGACCTTGCAGAAGGCGGCGCTCGCGTGAGGTTGCCGCGCGGCAGCATCCTGATCGTCGCCTCCCATAATCCGGGCAAGGTGCGGGAGATCAAGGCGCTGCTGGGCCCGCATGGCATCGAGCCGGTCAGCGCGGGCGATCTGAAACTGCCCGAACCCGAAGAGACGGGGCTTACTTTCGCCGCCAACGCAGAACTGAAGGCGCGCGCTGCCGCAGATAGCGGCGGCCATGCCGCGCTGGCCGACGATTCCGGTTTGAGCGTGGATGCGCTGGATGGCGCGCCCGGCATTTATTCGGCGCGCTGGGCGGGACCGACCAAGGATTTCCGCATCGCGATGGCGCGGGTCGAAAAGGAATTGAAGGACAGGGGCGTGCGCGATGCCAAGGCGCATTTCACCTGCGCCCTGTCGCTGGCGATGCCACATGGCGAGATGAAGACTTTTCTCGGCGAGGTGCATGGCCGCCTGACCTTCCCGGCGCGCGGCACGCACGGTTTCGGTTACGATCCCATTTTCATCGCGGATGGCATGGACCAGACCTTCGGTGAAATCGATCCGCATGTGAAACATGCGATGAGCCATCGCGCGAAGGCGTTCGAGAAGCTGCTGCACAGCCACATCTTCGATGAGTCGCTGTAACACCGGTCTGTGCGTGCCGCTCACCCTTCGACAGGCTCAGGGTGAGGAAAAGGGAAAATCCTCATGCTGAGCCTGTCGAAGCATGAG
>JAFIHO010000085.1 GCA_017849395.1 Hyphomicrobiales bacterium | reverse complement strand
TGCGGCGGACGCGCCGAACAGCCCGCTGGCGGCAGTAAAGCCGGCCACCGTGCGTATGAAATCCCGTCGTCCCATATTGGCGTGCGCCATGATGCGTTCTCCCGATGCCCTGGCCAGTAGGCCCAGCCGTTGTTATGGAAACAGACTCAGATTGACGCTGCGGGAAGTCAACAGGATTGATATTGCTGCTTTGCAATAAATGCCGATGCCATGCGAATTTGTGCGAAACGCCAGAAATGACATCGGGAAAAACGGGAATGACGCGAACCAGGCTGGACCGGCAGCAGATACTCGGCTTCTGGGCGGCCTGGGGCGGGTGGGTGCTGGATGGCATGGATTCGGTAATCTATGCGCTGGTGCTGACGCCGGCGATGCGGGAATTGCTGCCCCTGTCCGGATTTAAGAACGATCCCGCGACCATCGCCTATGCCGGGTCCATCATGTTTGCGCTGTTCCTGGTGGGCTGGGGCATGGCCTTCATCTGGGGGCCGCTGGCCGATCGCTTCGGGCGCACCAAATGTCTGGCGGTGACGATCCTGATCTTCTCGGTGTTTACCGGCGCGGCGGCCTTTTCCCAGTCGGTATGGGAATTAGGGCTGTACCGCTTCCTGGCGGGGATCGGCATTGGCGGGGAATGGGCGATGGCGGGCACCTATGTCGCCGAAGCCTGGCCGGAGGACCGACGCAAGCAGGGCGCGGGCTATCTGCAGACCGGCTATTACGCCGGATTCTTTCTGGCGGCGGCGCTGAATTACACGGTGGGGGTGCATTATGGCTGGCGCGCCATGTTCCTGTGCGGCGCGGTGCCAATCCTGATCACCATCTTTACCCTGTTGCGGGTGAAGGAGCCCAAACGTTGGGAGCGGGATCAGACGCGGCCGCGCGGCGGCACCTTGCGCGCGATCTTCTCTGAAGGGCGGGCGAAGCGGACCATCGTCAATACCGCGCTGCTGTCCATCACCATCATCGGACTGTGGGCGGGGACGGTGTATGAGCCGACCGCGCTGCTGACGCTGGCGAGGAATGCGGGTTTCAGCCCGGCGGACGGGACACGGATCGTGTCGCTGGGGACGGCGATCCTGTCCATCGGAACCATCATCGGCTGCCTGCTGGCGCCTGTGCTGGCGGAGCGGATCGGGCGCAAAAAGACGCTGGCGGTCTATTTCACCGGCATGGCGGCAGCCATCGTGGCGGCCTTCGGCTGGGCCTTTTATCTGCCGGACGGGCTGGTGCCGTTCCTGATCGTGCTGTTCTTCCTGGGACTGGCGGGGGGCAATTTCGCCATCTACAGCCTGTGGCTGCCGGAACAGTATGACACCAGCATGCGCGCCACGGCATTCGCCTTCTGCACCTCGTTTGGGCGCTTTGTCGGCGCCGGGGCGAATTTCCTGATTGCGGCGCTGGTGGCGGCCAGCGGTTCGCTGGGCAATGTTATCGCGCTGACCGCGATTCCGTTCCTGTTCGGACTGCTGATCATTCCATTCGCGGTGGAAACGAAGGGTCAGCCCTTGCCGTAGAGATCGCGGTAGATGTCGCGCAGCAGGTTCTTCTGCACCTTGCCCATCGTGTTGCGCGGCAGATCATCCACGAACAGAACCCGCTTGGGCTGTTTGAACTTGGCCAGCCGGTCGCGTAATGCGGCCAGAACCTGCTGTTCCGTCAGCGCCGCGCCCTTTTCACAGACACAGACTGCCGTGACGCCTTCGCCGAAATCGTCGTGCGGCAGGCCGATCACCGCGGATTCCGAGACGCCCGCAATCTCGTCGATCAGGCTTTCGATCTCCTTCGGATAGACGTTGAATCCTCCGGTGATGATCAGATCCTTGCCGCGTCCCACGATGCGGATACGGCCGTCCGGCTCCTGTGTTCCCAGATCGCCGGTGATGAAGAAGCCGTCTTTGCGGAATTCTTCCTTCGTCTTGTCGGGCATGCGCCAATAGCCCTGGAATACATTGGGGCCGCGCACTTCGATCATACCTACCGCGCCGGGCGGCAGGGGGCTGCCCGCATCGTCGGCGATGCGGACTGACACGCCGGGCAGCGCATAGCCGACCGAGCCGGGCACCCGATCCCCCTCATAGGGATTGGACGCGATCATGTTGGTTTCGGTCATGCCATAGCGTTCCAGAATGGCGTGGCCGGTGCGGGCCTGCCATTGCCGGTGCGTTTCGGCCAGCAGCGGCGCGGAGCCGGAGATGAACAGGCGCATATGTCCGGTGGTTTCGCGCGACAGGCGCGGGTCCTGCAACAGGCGGGTGTAGAAGGTGGGCACGCCCATCAGCACCGTGGCCTGTGGCAGCCATTCGAAGATTGCGTCGGGTTCGAATTTCGGCAGCAGCACCATCTTCGCGCCCGCCAGCAGGCTGACATTGGTGGCGACGAACAGGCCGTGGATATGGAAAATAGGCAGTGCGTGCAGCAGCACGTCCTTGTCCGTAAAATGCCAGATATCGCGCAGCGTTTCGGCGTTGGACCAGAGATTGCCGTGGCTGAGCATCGCGCCCTTGGAGCGGCCCGTGGTGCCCGATGTATAAAGGATCGAGGCCAGATCATTCATGCCGACATCGGCATCGGGGAAGACGGTGGATTGCCCAGCCGCCTGTTCCGGCAGGGTGCCGCCCTGCCCGTCATCGCTGAGGGTCAGCACCGTCAGGCCCGGCGCGATGGCGGCCACGCGCTCGCGGCCCGCCGGTGTGGTCACGAACAGCTTCGGCTCGGCATCGCCAATGAAATAAGAGACTTCGGCGGGCGTGTAGGCTGTGTTGAGCGGCACATAGACCGCCCCGGCGCGCAGGCAGGCGAGATAGAGGAAGATCGCCTCGGCGTTCTTGCCCGCCTGCACCATGACACGGTCGCCGGGCCTGACGCCCGCATCCGCCAGCACATGGGCGAAGCGGCACGCCGCGGCCATCGTATCGCGGAAGCTTGCCGAGGCGCGGCCCGGCAACAGCAGGAAGGTTGCGTCCGGGCGCGCGGCAGCGACACGGGCGATGGCGTCGAAGAAATTGCGGGGCGTGGTTTGCATCCTGTCGTTCTTCTATTCGGTCCCGGCGCGCCATGCTAGCGTCCGCGCCCATCGGAAAGATGCGAAAGGATTTACCGTGTTGCAGCCACCGCCCGCCCAGCCGGGCATGCGCGAGGACGAAGTCGATACCCCTGCCCTGCTGATCGACCTGGACGCGTTCGAATATAATCTGGACCGCATGGCGGCGGTGCTGGCGCCCACCGGCGCGAAGCTGCGCGCCCATGCCAAGACCCATAAATCGCCGGTCATCGCCAAGATGCAGATCGCGCGCGGCGCGGTGGGGCAATGCGTGCAGAAGGTGGGGGAGGCTGAGGTGCTGGCCTGGGGCGGCATCCAGAACATCCTGATCAGCAACGAGGTCGTGGGCTCCAGCAAGCTGAGGCGGCTGGCGGCCCTGGCGCGCATTGCTGATGTTGCGGTCTGCGCTGACAGTCTCGCCCATGTCGAGGCCATCGAGGCGGCGGCGGCGGATGCGGGGGTGCGGCTGCCGGTGCTGGTGGAGATCGATGTCGGCGCGGGCCGCTGCGGCATCGCGGCGGGACCGGAGGCGGTGGCGCTGGCCCAGCGCATCGCCGGATCGAAGCATCTGCGCTTCGGCGGCATCCAGGCCTATCACGGCCCGGCCCAGCATATGCGCACGGTGGAGGAACGGCGCAGCCTGATCGCGGGCGCGGTGGATGCGTCGCGCCGCACGGTGGAGCAGTTGCGCCAGCAGGGGCTGGACTGCCCGATTGTCGGCGGTGGCGGCACCGGTACCTTCGCCATCGAGGCGGCGTCCGGCGTCTATAACGAGATCCAGGGCGGCAGCTATGTGTTCATGGATGCCGATTATGGCCGCAACAAGGATGAGAATGGCGCCCCGGTCAGTACCTTCCGCAATGCGCTGTTCGTGCTGTCGACGGTGATGAGTGTGCCGGGCGGCGGTGTGGCGATGATCGATTGCGGCCACAAGGGCGTGGCGGTGGACAGCGGCATGCCCCATGTGTGGAAGCGCCCCGGCATCCGGTATACCGGCGCGTCGGACGAGCATGGCAAGCTGGAAGTGGCGTCCGAAAGCGAGAGCCCGAAGCTGGGGGAGAAGCTGCGGCTGGTGCCGGGCCATTGCGATCCCACGGTAGACCGCCATGACTGGTATGTCGGGGTGCGCGGTGGACGGGTGGAATGTCTGTGGCCGGTGGCGGCGCGCGGCGCGATGCAGTGAAGTAGCATGGACAGGCGAAACCTTATCCACCAGGAGGGACGTTTTGCGGCGCACGGAAACGGGCGAAAACCGCAAGCGCCAGATCGCGCACAGGCGAAAAGCACAAAGGATTGAT
>JAFIHO010000084.1 GCA_017849395.1 Hyphomicrobiales bacterium | reverse complement strand
TTCATGACCGTGCTGGTGCCCACCGGGCTGGTTGTGGACGATGCCAGTTTCATCATCCGTGTGCCCGCCTCGCTGCAGGTCTATAGCGACGCGCGAAACATGAACGTCAAGCGGGAGGAGGTGGATGGGCAATCCGTCTACACGATCCGTTTTGCCAATCCGCATCCCCAGGCGCCACAGGCCAACCCCCTGTCGGAGTTCGACCGGGCAGGGCGCTTCACTCTGTCCAGTGTGAAGGATTATGACGCGCTGGCGAAAATCTATGGCGACTTGGCGCAGCCCGCTATCGCGGTGACACCCGCCATCGCCGCCCAGGCCGAGGCGCTGACGCGCGGTGTGGATGACCGCTTCCAGCAGGCGCGGCTGATCTATCAATGGATATCGAGCCATATCCGCTATGTCGCGATCGAGTTCGGCCAGGGCAGGCTGGTGCCGCGCAGCGCGGAGTTGGTCCTGAACAATGGCTATGGCGACTGCAAGGATCAGGCGGTGCTGTTCGCCGCGATGCTGAAAGTAAAGGGCATAGACAGCAATCTGGTGATGATCAATGCCAACAACGCTTATTCGGTGGCCGACACGCCGACATTCGCGCCGTTCGATCACGTCATTGTCTGGATTCCGGAACTGAAGCACTATGCCGATCCTACCAATGGCCGTCACATTCCTTTCGGCCTGCTGCCGCCCGCAGAGTATGGGAAGGACGTCGTGCATATCGGCGATCCGTCAGGCGCGCGGCATACGGTGCCCGTGGCCGATCCATCCATCTCCACCGATTATTATCGGCTGGCGTTGCGCATGGATGATGCGGGACATGTGGAGGCGGAAAGCTCCCATACCGCCACGGGCGATTTTGCGGGTCGCCTGCGGCAGATCGGCGCGATGATGCAGGGCGATAACGCGCGCGCGCTTGCACAGGGCATTTTGGCGAAAGCGAACATGCCCAATGCTACGGGCGCGCTGATTGCACCGCCACCCGATGTGGAAGCGGCGGACTATCGCATTTCCGCGACCTGGGCCCTGCCGGAGCCTGTCATGGCGCTGGCCTCGGGCACACCGTTCCGCATGGGCGATAGTCTTCAACTGGTGCCGCCCGTGGGACCGATGTTTTACGGCCCGCTGATGGATCCGCGCTTCATGGCCGCTGATATGGCGCCCTGCTATGGCGGCCGTTCCATCGACGAGCAGAGCATCAGCTTTCCCGCTTCAAGGCGGCTGGAAAAGCTGCCGGACGATGTCAACTTCAAGAGCGCGCATTTCAGCTTCACCTCGCACTGGTCGCAGACACCGGGCGGGGTCAGTGTGCGGCGCGAATTCGAGGCCAGGCTTGATGGCCCGTTGTGTGGCGGCGCGGTGCGGCAGGAGGTTCGCGATGTGCTGAGCCGCATCCTGGCGGATCAGAGCGTCGCTCTGGTTCTGACGCGAAATTGAACGAAATCCACACCCGGGATGCGCCGTTTGTTTTGGCGGCGTGACCGGGCGTGATATACCCACCGCATCTCTCCAGAGGGTAAGAATATGAAGAAGTCGATTGTGTCCGCGTGTCTGCTGGCTTGCGCAGCCCTGCCGGTTGCCGCCGCGCCGGGAGACATCACGCTGGATGCGAAGATGGCCTTTCCCGAAAGCCTGACTTCGACCGAGGATGGAAAGCTCTATATCGGCAGCATGGGATTGGGCACTGTCTATCGCGTGAGCCCCGGCACCACGACGCCAACCCTGTGGCTGTCCAACGACAAGATTGGCGCCCCCCGCGTGCTGGGCGTGTTGGCTGACAAGGCAAGCGACACGCTGTGGCTGTGCGCCAACGGTGCGAATGGCCTGTCCATGTTAAAGAGCTATACCCTGTCGGGCGCGGCGCAGACCGGCAGCTACAATCTGCCCGGCGGTGGTTTCTGCAACGACATCGCGCTGCGCAACGGGGACGCCTTTATCACCGACACCGCCAAAGGCCGCATCCTCAAGCTGCCCAAGGGCGGCAAGGCGCTGGCGCTGTGGTACCAGCATGATGCATCCGATCCGTCGCTGGACGGGCTCGCCTTTCAGGGCGCGCATCTGATCACCAACACCTATAACGGCAATCACCTGATCCGCATCGATATTCTGCGCGACGGAAAGGCGGACAAGGGCGTGGTGATGACGACCTCGCTGCCGCTCTACCAGCCGGACGGCATTCGGCTGACGCATGACAACCGGCTGCTGATGGTGGAAGGCCGCGGCCAGGATGGCAACGGGCGGCTGGTCGAAGTGACCATTACCGGCGTCAGCGCGGTGATCAAGGTGATCCAGGACGGCTATATCCTGCCGACGGCGGTGACCAGCGTCGGAAACACCGCCTATGTTCTGGAGGCCAAACTGAATTACCAGCGCGATCCGGCCCTGAAGGACAAGGATCCGGGCGCGTTCAAGGCCTATGCTGTACCCCTGGATGTGCCTCTGAAATAAGCGATCAGGGCCGGCGGGGTTGGAAATGCTCCGTCTGAAACCCGGCGCGGTTGTGAATTATGAACGAAATGGCTATGGCAGGAGCGGAACTTTTTGTCATGATGGCGACGTGATTAGTGTCATCATCCCGACCCTCAATTCCGAGCGTCTGCTGCCGCGCTGTTTCGACAGCCTGATAACGGCGGCTGTGCGGGGCGTGGTGCGGGAAGTCATCGTCGCCGACGGCGGTTCGACAGACAGCAGCCTTGCCATTGCCGACGCTGCGGGCGCCCATATCGCGCTGGCGGGACGCAGCCGCAGCGCGCAGCTTGTGGCGGGGATGGCGATGGCGCGCAGCGACTGGCTGTTGTTCCTGCATCCCGAAACGGCGCTCGAGCCCGGCTGGGACGCCGAAGCCGAAAGCTTCATCAGCCAGGTGCGGCCCGGACGGCCCTGCGCCGCGGTGTTTCGGTATGGTCGCGAAGAGTTCGGCGGCGAGCCGCGCCGGGCGGAAGTGCGCGCCGCGCTGCGCTCTGCCCTGTTTGCGTTACCTTATGGCGACCAGGGGTTGCTGATCCCGCGGCGTCTCTACCAGAAGATCGGCGGTTATCGCGTACTTCCCAAGCTGGAGGACGCCGATATCGTGCGTCGCATCGGGCGGCGGCGGCTTGTCGGCCTGCGCGCCCGGGCCATCAATCCCGGCAAGCCGCATCGCGGCCCGATCCGTGGCGTGGCGATGGCGCTGCTCCACACATTGCGCATTCCCAGCGCGGTCCTGGCGAAATTTTGACTCCCATCACCGCGCACTGGCTGCATGAGCATGGGCTGCTGTACGGCGCCCTGATCACGGCGGTGCATCATAAGCCCGGCTATCTGCAAATCGATATCGCCGACGAATGGGTCAGTGAGCGTGGCCTGTCCATGCCCCGCGGCGAGACGAAGCCGGTGGCGTTGTGCTTTCAGGATGCAGTGGTGACCGGACTGTTCGCGCAGGGGATGCGATTGGCCGAATTGTCGGCGCGCGGGAAGGGCGCGTTTCAGCTGATCTTCATGGACAAGAAAGGCAGCGCGACGGTGCAGGCGTCACGGGCGGAGTGTCACGCGTTGCGGCGCTAGCGCTCCGTCAGACGGGGCATGATATCGACGAAATTGCAGGGCCTGTGGCGGATGTCGAGCTGGTATCGCAAGATCGCATCCCAGCCATCTTTCACAGCGCCGGGGGAACCGGGCAGGGCGAACAGATAGGTGCCGCCCGCCACGCCCGCGCAGGCACGCGATTGCAGTGTGGAGGTGCCGATCTTCTGGAAGGACACCTGATGGAACACGACGGAGAAGCCGTCGATTTCCTTCTCGAACACGCTGCGGAACGCTTCCACCGTCACGTCCCGGCCGGTCAGCCCGGTACCGCCGCTGGAGATCACCACATCGATGCGGGGATCCTCGATCCAGGTCTTGAGTTGGGCGGTGATCTGTTTCTGGTCGTCGGGCACGATGTTGCGGGCACAGACGATATGACCGGCATCTTCCACCCGTTTCGCCAGCGTATCCCCGGATACGTCATCGGCCTTGGTGCGCGTGTCGGAGACAGTCAGCAACGCGATATGAACAGGGACGAAGGATGCCGTTTCATCAATTGGCATTGGCGGCTTTCAGCACATCCGACGCCGAGGATTGCCGGTTCGGCGGCGCGTTGTTGATGGTGGGTCTGTAGATCGGCCAGCGGCCCTGAATCGTGGCGTCCAGGCTGGCGGCTTCCTGGCCGAAGCGGCGGCGATACAGCCAATGATAGAGCATCAACTTCTTCACGTAAGAACGGGTATCCACATAGGGGATGCTTTCCACATAGAGCAGCGGATCGTCCTTCATCGCGGGGGTGCGCCAGCGCACCACTGCCGTGGGACCGGCATTATAGGCGCCGCCGATCTCCATCAGGTTGCCATTGAGCTGGCTCAGCAGCAGTTCGATATAGCGCTGGCCGACCGCCAGGGAGGTGGCTGGGTCGTAGAGATCGTCAGGGTCATTCACGCCCAGCTTCTTCGCGGTGGCAGGCATCAACTGCATCAGACCGCGAGCGCCGACCGGGGAGGTGGCGACGATCTGGAAGCGGCTTTCAATGCGGGCGAAAGCCAGCACCAGGGCGGAATCGATCTTGTAGCCGCCGGTGGGCATGTAATTGGGCACCGGGAACAGCCCGGTCAGATAGATGCCGCGCGCCGCACTTTTCTCGGAGGCGCGCAATTCCACATTGGGAACGCCGATGGCGCGGGCCAGCGCCACCATGGCGGGGTCCAGCCTTTCGTCATTGTTGACGAAAGTGCGGTTGAGTTCCGAGCCGACAAATTCTTTCTCCCCGATCTGCCACAGCGCCACGGCGCGGCGCGCGCCGCCCGCGCGCATCAGGTCGGCGAAGTCGGATTCGGTCAGGACTGGTTCTGCGAATCCGGTGCCGGTATCGATCCCCAGCGCGCGCTCGGCCAATATTCCGTAGAAGGACGGATTTTGTTTCGCCGCGAATTCCAGCAGGGTGACGACCTTCACCGGATCGCCGCTGTGCATATGGGCGCGCGCCGCCCAGAAGGCGCCCTGGGCGCGCAATCCGTTCTGGGCCGCGCTGTTCTCCGCCAGCGCCTCCAGATGGATGGCCGCCTCACGCCAGTTGCCCAGGCGATAGGCCGCAAAGCCGCTGTCCCACAGAAGCTGGGGCACATTGGGATCGCTGATGGTGATCGCCAGCCGGTAGGCATCGGCGTCGCGGCCTTCAGCGCGATAGGAAGCGGCGATGCGATGGGTCAGGATGGCGATGTCGATGGACGAACAATTGCCCGAGGCGCGAAGCTGGCTGAGCAGGGATTCTGCGCTTTGCGGTTTTCCGTCCTTGATCGCGGCCAAGATGCCCGACAGGGAACCGCGCGCCGCCGTGCCGTCCGGCGTCGGCTCGGGCAGTTCGGCGTCCTCATATCCGCCGGACCGCATGCCGACCGGCACCGGGGCAGGAATATTGGTGACGACCGCCACCACCACCCGCTTGCCACGGCGGCGGACGGTGCGGCTGGAAGCTGACACGGCCAGGCGATAGACGCGGTCGGCAATGGCCAGTTCGCGATTGTCGCGCAGCCAGTCGGCCATGTCGGCGGCCGAGCGGTATTTGCGCGAGACGTTCAGATGGAAGATCCCCTCAGCATACGGTTCGAGGGTCTTGTCCTGCGCATCCTTCATCAGCGCGCGGGCGCGTGTGATCTGGCCTTCGCGCGCGGCGGCCATCGCCTTTTTGTAGATCGCCACATCGGCATCGCTCAGGAGGCGGGGCGTGATCGACGGGCCGGAAACCGGAACCGGCGCGGGCGGCAGGGCGGCGGGCGCCACCGGGACAGCAGGTTGCGCCAAGGTTTGCGTGGCGAAGCCCAGCAGGAACGGCAAGGTCAGTGCGATGCGCGTGCGAATGTTGACAGCCCTGTGGTTCGACGCAGGAGTCTAACTAGCGTCTGGTTAAAGTTCCAGCAAGCAGATGAGAAACAACCGTAACGGGTTGCTATTACAGCGATTCCAGCTTCGCTTGCGCTGCCTGCAGGTCGCGCCAGGCGAGTTTCTTGTGGCCGGGCTGGCGCAGCAGATAGGCGGGATGCAGGGTCGGCATCACGGGCACCATGCGGTCGCCGACTCGATAATCCAGCCAGCGTCCCCGCAGCTTCATGATGCCCTCGGTAACACCGATCACATGGCGCGCGGCGACCGCGCCGAGCAGGATGATGATCCTGGGTTCCACCAGTTCGACATGGCGGCGCAGAAAGGGCAGGCACTGGGCCGCTTCTTCCGGCGAGGGATCGCGATTGTCGGGTGGCCGCCAGTTGATCACATTGGTGATATAGGCGTTGGACGTGCGCGACAGGCCTATGCTGGCCATCATCTTGTCCAGCAACTGGCCCGCGCGGCCGACAAAGGGCCTGCCGATGCGGTCCGCGTCGCGCCCGGGCGCCTCGCCGATGAACAGCACGTTGCTGGGAATGCCGTCTGCGAACACGGTGTTGGTGGCGGTGCGCTTCAGGGCGCAACCGTCAAAGGATTCCATTGCCGCGCGCAATTCTTCCAGGCTGGTTGCCGCGCCGGCCAGGCTCATCGCAGTACCGATGGCGTCGTCGGGAAGAAGGGGCGCGGATTTGGGCGGCGGCGGTGCCGGCCGGGGCCGCACGAAAGCGGGCGCTTCTGCGGCGGCGGCGGATTGCGGCGGCGCGGCAGGCTTTTGGGCGAGCCGGTTCACCGGCGCATCGCCCATCGCCTCGTCCGCACCGGCCTCGACCAGCCAGTTGAGCGTGGAAAGGGGATCGGCCATGAACCCATCCTAGGCCATCGACGTTCCCCGGTGTAGAAAAAGACAAATCATCCAAGTCTTTGAGTCCATGACAGAACCCGCCCCGGACGCCGTGCAGCGCGAAAGCATGGAATATGACGTCGTCATTGTCGGCGGCGGCCCTGCCGGGCTGGCGGCGGCGATCCGGCTGAAGCAGCGGGCGGTCGAGGCGGGGCGCGAGGTCAGCGTCTGTGTGCTGGAAAAGGGCTCCGAAATCGGGGCGCATATCCTGTCCGGCGCGGTGATCGATCCGAAGGCGTTGAACGAACTGATCCCGGACTGGAAGGAAAAAGGCGCGCCGGTCGAGACCGAAGTCACCGACGACCGTTTCGTGTTTTTCACGGCGGGGGGCGCGATCCCGCTCCCGCATTTCCTGTTCCCGCCGCTGATGAGCAATCGCGGCAATTACATCGTCAGCCTGTCCAACCTCTGCAAGTGGCTGGCGCAGCGCGCGGAAGAACTGGGCGTGGAAATCTATCCCGGTTTTCCGGCGCATGACCTCATCATCGAGAATGGTGTGGTGAGGGGCGTTGTTACCGGCGATCTGGGCGTGGCGAAGGATGGACACCACAAGGACAGTTTCACGCCCGGCATGGAGCTGCGCGGCAAATACACCCTGTTCGCGGAAGGCGTGCATGGATCGCTGTCGAAAATCCTGAACCGCAAATTCGCGCTGTCGGAGGGACGCCAGCCGCAGAAATACGGCATCGGGCTTAAAGAGCTGTGGGAGCTCGCGCCGGACAAGCACAGAAAGGGTCTGGTGTTGCACGGCATGGGATGGCCGTTGGCGAACGACACCGGCGGCGGATTGTTCGTCTATCACTGGGGTGACAATCTGTGCTCCGTGGGCTTCGTGGTTCACCTGAACTACAGCAATCCCTGGCTGGAGCCGTTCAGCGAATTCCAGCGCGCCAAGACCCATCCGGCCATTGCCGCGATGCTGGAG
>JAFIHO010000083.1 GCA_017849395.1 Hyphomicrobiales bacterium | reverse complement strand
TGACCGGGTCCACTGACACCAGTACCGCTGAGAGCATCCCGTACGCCCCCGCCAGCGGCAGCGGCTGCGTGAAACTCGCAACACGCGGCGGCACCGGCAGCTCGTCGCCATAGATCCATGTGACCGCGAAGGGGATTGCCGCCCCGCTCAGCGCCCCGATCACGGTCGCGGCCAGCGCCACCAGCATCACCTGCACGAAGAAGGTCAGGAATACGAAGTCCCCACTCGCGCCGACTGATTTCAGGATGGCGATGTCGGCGCGCTTGCGGTCCAGAAACGCGGAAATGGCCTGTCCCGCGCCCACGCCGCCCACGCCCAGCGCCGTCAGTCCGACCAGGGTGAGGAACATGGTGATCTGTTCGACGAAACGCTTGATGCCGGGCGCGGCATCGCTGCGGTCGCGGATCTGCCAGCCCGCCTGTGGCGTCTCGCGGTCGGCGTCGGCACGGAAGCGTTCCGCCGTCATGCCGGGCTTGAAGGCGATGCGGTAATTGTAGTTGACCAGGCTTTCGGGCGTGACCAGTCCGGTCTTCTCCAGCGCCTGCGACGACGCCATCACCAGCGGCCCCAGCGAGAATCCCATCGAGATACGGTCCGGCGCTTTTTCCAGCACCGTGATCACGCGGAAGGTAGCGTTGCCGATCTTCACCAGATCGCCGATGCGAATATGCATGCGGTCCAGCAGCACCTGTTCGGCCGCCAGCCCGCAAACCCCGTCATCCTCGCAATGAATGGCGTCGCGGAACGCAATAGCGGGCGACAGGCGCGGCGCGCCGAACAGCGGCCAGCGCCCATCCACCATCTTGAATTCCACCAACTGCCGCTCGGCAGGCTGGAGATCGCGCAGCACATAGGCCATGGCGCGCATGTTCTGGGTCTGGGAGACGGTGCCGTGACGCTCCAGGAAAGCCAGTTCCTGCGGTGTGGCGGGGCGATGCACCAGGCTCACCGACACATCGCCGCCCAGGATGGTCTGGCTCTGATCTGCCAAGCCGCCCAGGAAAGCTTCGCTCAGCGACTCCACGCCCGAGATCGAAGCCGCACCCAACAACAGGCACATGAAGAAGATGCGAAACCCCGCAAACCCGCCGCGCAATTCACGCCGCGCGAAGCGGAAGGCGAGGGCGAGACTACTCACCTCTCATTCTCCTCATCCTTCGACGGGCTCAGGATAAGGAGCCGCTCCGCTATCCGACATGATCTTCCCGTCCGCCAGACGCACGATGCGGTCGCAGCGCTTCGCCAGACTCTCTTCATGCGTCACCAGGAACAGCGTCGTCCCCCGCTCCGCATTGAGCGAGAACATCAGTTCAACAATCCCCGCACCCGTGCCGGTATCCAGATTGCCGGTCGGCTCATCCGCGAACAGAATCTGCGGCCCCGGCGCCAGCGCGCGCGCCAGCGCCACACGCTGCTGCTCGCCGCCCGACAATTGCCCCGGATAATGCTCGGCGCGCTTGACCAGCCCAACCCGGCGCAACTCATCCTCTGCCCGCTTGAAGGCGTCGGCCACGCCCATCAGCTCCAGCGGCACCGCTACATTCTCGATCGCCGTCATGGTGGGAATCAGGTGGAAGCTCTGGAACACGATGCCGACCTTGCCGCGCCGGAATCGCGCCGCGCTGTCCTCGCCCATGCGGGTAATGTCGGTGCCCGACAGGGTCACCTTGCCGCTGCTGGCGCGCTCCAGCCCCGCGGACACCATCAGCAGGGACGATTTGCCCGAGCCCGACGGTCCGGTCAGGGCGATGGACTGGCCCGCCGGAATGGTCAGCGAAACGCCTGACAGAATGTCCACCGGGCCCGCAGCGCTTTTCAGCGTCAGGCTTACCTCTTCCAAAATAAGCGCAGGCGGGGGATTGTGCATTTGGGATAACGTGGCGATGTTCCGGGGGCCTTAAGGCGATTTTGTGGTGATGGCCCGCTCTTTCAAGCTTCTTCTTGGCATAATCTTCACTTTGCTGGTAGCCGGACCCGCGATGGCCGCGCCGGTAAAGATATTGGCGCTCGGCACCAGCCTCACCCAGGGCTATGGCCTGCCGCCCGGCACCGAGTTTCCCGTGCAGTTACAGGCGGCATTGAAGGCGCAGAAGATCGACGCCGTCGTGATCAATGCGGGCGTGTCGGGCGATACCTCATCATCGGGCCTGTCGCGGCTGGACTGGTCGCTGGCCGATCACCCCGACGCCGCGATTGTCGAGATGGGCTCCAACGACATGCTGCGCGGCATCCCGCCCGATGTGACGGAAAAGAATCTGCGCGCCATCCTGGACAAGCTGAAGGCCGCGAAGGTGAAAGTGCTGCTGGTCGGCATGTATGCCCAGCGCAATCTGGGCGACGACTATGTGAAGCAGTTCGACGGCATCTATCCACGCCTCGCCAAACAATATGGGGTCCTGTTCTATCCCTTCATGCTGGATGGCGTGGCGCTGAATCCCAAACTCAACCAGGCGGATGGCATGCATCCCAATCCGGCGGGGGTGAAAGTGATCGTGTCGCGCATGATGCCGCTGGTCAAGAAACTGGCCGCACCCTGATGCTTCGGAAGCTCCTGTCCGTCAGCGGCTTCACGCTCCTGTCGCGTATCACGGGCTTCGCGCGCGACGCGCTGCTGGCCTGGACGCTGGGCAGCGGCATCCTGTCGGACGCGTTCTTCGTCGCCTTCCTGTTCCCCAACAATTTCCGCGCCATTTTCGGGGAGGGCACCATCAATCCCGCCTTCCTGCCGCGTTATGCCGCTCTGCGCGCGAAGGGAGAGGACGCGGCGGCGGCGCGTTTTGCCGACGACATCTTCGCCTGGCAGATGGCGGCGCAGGTGGGGCGCCTGGTGCTGGGCATCATCGTCGGGCCGGCCATCATCCATGTGCTGGCGCCGGGCTTTGCCGACAATCCGGAACAGTTCGCGCTGACGGTGTCGCTGGCGCGCGTGACCTTCCCCTATCTCATCCTGACCCGGGTCGCGGTGCGATTGTCCGCGATGCTGAACGCCATCGACCGTTTCTGGGCGGGCGCGGCCTGGTCCAATCTGCTCAACCTGTCGATGATCGCCACGCTGATTGCCTGGCGCTGGTTTCCGAACGCGGCCTATGCGGCGGCCTGGGGCGTGCTGATCGGGGGCGTGGCGCAACTCATCTTCATTATGTGGGCAGGCGCGCGGGATGGGCTGTGGCTGCGACTGACATGTCCGCGCTGGACGCCGGAGATCGCGGAGTGTTTCAAAGCCTTCGGCGCGGTGACCATCGGCGCGGCCAGTGTGGTGATCTCGCCCTTCATCGACACGATGCTGGCCAGCCTTCTGCCGGTGGGAAGCCGGACCGCGCTTTATTACGCCGACCGCATCAACCAGTTGCCGCTGGGCGTGCTGGGTATCGCACTGGGCACGGTGCTGCTGCCGCAAATGTCGTCGCTGCTGGCCAAGGGTGATACCGGCGGCGCGCACGCAGCGCAGAATCGCACGGCAGCGATGAGTTTGCTGCTCACCTTGCCCTTCATGGCGAGTTTCCTGCTCATTCCCGACATCATCATGCGCGCCTATCTCGCGCATGGCGCGTTCGACCGGGGCGCGGCGGCGCTGGCGGCGCTGGCGCTTGCGGCCTATGGCGTGGGTCTTCCCGCCATGGCGATGATCCGCATCGTCGCCTCCACCTTCTATGCGCGCCACGACACGATGACGCCGGTGCGCGCCACACTCACGGCGATGGCCGCGAACATCGCGCTCAAATTCCTGTTCGTGTGGGGCCTTGGTCTGGGCGTGGCGGGCATCGCGCTCGGCACGGCGCTGGGCGCCTGGATCAATGTCGCGCTGCTGACATGGCTCGGCCGCCACCGCGGTCTCCTGACCATCGAGAGAAGCTTTCTGCGCGCTCTGCCCGCCGCGCTTCTGGCGGCGCTTGTGACGGGGCTGGGCGCCTTTGCGGGTGCGCGGCTGGGCGCGGATATTCTGCCGGGACGGGGCGCCGATATCACCGCGCTTCTGGGGGCCCTGTTCTTCGCGGCCCTGGGCTATGGCGTCACGGTGCTGCTGTTCCGCAAAAGCCTGCCCCTGGGGAGGCTGTCGCGATGAGACTGTTCGTGGCCCTCAGCATCCCCGAAGCCGTGGCGCAGTCGTTGATGCTGCTGCAAGGCGGCGTGCCCGGCGCGCGCTGGCAGTCGCGTGAGCAGCTACATCTCACATTGCGCTTCATTGGCGAAGTGGATGGCCGCGACGCCCGCGCCATCGACGATGTTCTGTCTGCTATCGCCGCGCCCGCCTTCGACCTGCAACTGCATGGCGTGGGCCAGTTCGGCAACAAGCAGCCCGACGCGCTATGGGCCGGCGCCCGCCGCAACACCGCGCTGGAGCATCTTCAGAAAAAGGTGGATACCGCGATCCGCCGCGTGGGCCAGCCGCTGGACGCGCACAAATTCACCCCGCATGTCACCCTGGCGCGGATGCGCAACCCAGAACCGGGCAAGGTGATCGAATGGCTGACCTATCACGCGCTCTACACCAGCACCGAATTCACAGTCGGCGCGTTCTGTCTCTATTCCAGCGTTCTGACCAGCGACGGCAGCGTCTACCGTATTGAGCAGACTTATCCCCTGGAGGGTGCCTATGGCGAAGTTGACGATTGACGAATTGCGCGCGGCCCTGAAGCGCCTGCCGGACTGGCAGTTGGCGCAGGGTCGCGAGGCGATCACCCGCAAATTCCAGTTCGTGGATTTCGACGCCGCTTTCAGTTTCATGTCGCGCTGCGCCCTGAAGGCCGCCGCGATGGACCACCATCCCGAATGGTTCAATGTCTACAACAAGGTGGAGGTAACCCTCGCCACCCATGACGCGGGCGGCGTGACCCAGAAGGACATCGACCTAGCCACCACCATGGACGGCTACGCCGCGATGTCGGGTGGGCGCTGACCATCCTCACTTGTCATTCCCGCTTTCGCGAGCATGACAGTTCTACTGTGACCGCCAGATCCCAAATCGGTCAAACGCCCAAAGAGCAATACTCCCGCCCAGCGGCGAAATCACCACTGACAGTACAAACCAGAGCCACGGCTTGCGCCCGTTCATCTTCGCCCAATAGGCGACACCCATCGCGGCCAGTATCCAGAGGAAAATAAACATTAGCTCGATTTAGGGTCGTCTTTTGGCG
Organism: Hyphomicrobiales bacterium; assembly: GCA_017849395.1. GTDB lineage: Bacteria > Pseudomonadota > Alphaproteobacteria > Micropepsales > Micropepsaceae > Rhizomicrobium. The sequence goes on along the minus strand of JAFIHO010000083.1, from coordinate 1,201 downwards.
CTGAGTCTTCTGATAGTCCGGCCAAAATCGTGCGGAGCTTCTCACGTCTGGCGGCATCCTCCTCCGTTATTAATTTGAGGTACGATAAATTTTGCCATTTATCGAGAATTCGACTCTCAGCGTGTTCGCTAGACCTATGATTGAGAAAGTTTTGCACGGCGGATTTCCAGGCATCTGATTGCCTCGCATCTGTATCCGCCTGAGCGATCCGTAATGAGCGCGCTATGGACAGTATCTCTTCTAACAATTCTCTATCTGGGCGCGCCTTTGCCTGGCTGGGTAGTTTTTCTTTTTTTTCTACCATTATGTCTGAAACGGCTTCCTGCAAATCGGGCCACCATTTTTCGAAACTTTTTTTAACGATATCATCATCAAGTTTATTATCCGCGTTTGCTCTGTTGATATCCAGCAATAGTTTTCTGAACTCGTCTTCGTTGAAATTTGTTGACTGAAATAACGCGAGCGGTCCTGTCAGGTCGGTATTTTCAACGCCAAATAGAACAGTGCAAACTCTGCTCCGCTCAATGGATTTAGAAAGGGCGCCCGCTTCAAAATTTATCCAAGGCTTCTGGATATTAGATTTTGTGGCGATGATGATACCTATGGCGCTTTCTTCGAGTTTCTTGCTTATTTCCGATTGCCATTTTGCACCTTTGTCAATGTCAGTTGGGGTGAAATAGGGTTTCACATATTGTAGGACGTTGGGTAGCCATTGCCGAAATTGCTCGGCTATTGTTCTGCTTGGCTCCCCGGACCAACTGATGAAAACATTCATTTCGCTTTCCCCGTTGCATTCTTGACCAGATCATCCACGACCGCCGGATCGGCCAGCGTGCTCGTATCCCCCAAACTCCCAATCTCCCCTTCCGCGATCTTGCGCAGAATCCGCCGCATGATCTTCCCCGAGCGCGTCTTGGGCAGGCCCGGAGCGAACTGGATCACATCCGGCCGCGCGATGGGACTGATCTCATCCGCGACGAATTTCTTCAACTCCGCGCCCAGCGCCTCGCCAGCTTCCACGCCCGCATTCAGGGTCACATAGGCATAGATGCCCTGGCCCTTGATGTCGTGCGGATAGCCCACCACCGCCGCCTCGGCCACCAGCATATGCGCCACCAGCGCGCTCTCGATCTCCGCCGTGCCCAGGCGATGGCCGGACACATTGATCACGTCATCCACGCGCCCGGTGATCCAGTAATAG
>JAFIHO010000082.1 GCA_017849395.1 Hyphomicrobiales bacterium | reverse complement strand
CTGACCCCGATCGGACACCAATGCAACACGCTGGTGATGCCGCCCGGCGGGTACCGCTTCGGCCGTGACTGGCGGTCGGGGCTGCCGCTTGGCTCTCTCGCCCTGCTGGTCGCCACGCCGCTGATCGTGGCCGTCTGGATGCCCGCCTGACCGTCTGCATGTTCCGGGACACCGGCAGGCAACAAACAGGACACCCCTGCGATGAAAATGGCTTTTCGGGGCGGGAGTTGCGCTTGTCTGGGGTGGGAACGGCGGCGATAACCGAGCGAGACACCCCTGCCCGGCCCATGACAAGCGATCCACACGCCGACGGCCTGCCCCTTCCCCAACGCTGGTGGTCCGCCGCGACCATCGGGCTGGGAATTTCCATGTCGGTGCTGGACGGTGTCATCGCCAATGTGGCGCTGCCCGTGATCGCGCAGGATCTGGACGTCACGCCATCCAGTTCGATCTGGGTGGTCAACGCCTATCAACTTGCGGTGCTGATCTCGATTCTGCCGCTGGCCTCGCTGGGCGACATCATCGGCTACCGGCGCGTCTATCTGAGCGGCATCGCGCTGTTCACCCTGGCCTCGGTACTGTGCGCGCTGTCGCCCACGCTGCCCATCCTGTCGCTGTCACGCGCGCTGCAAGGCTTCGGCGCGGCGGGCATGATGAGCGTCAGCCCCGCGCTGCTGCGATTCACCTATCCGCACGCGATGCTGGGGCGCGGCATCGGTGTGAACTCGCTTGTGGTGGCGGCGTCGGCGGGATTGGGGCCATCCATCGCCGCCGCGATCCTGTCCGTAGGGCCCTGGCCGCTGCTGTTTGCCATCAATCTGCCCATCGGGGCTGCGGCCATCGCGGTAGGCCGCAAGGCGCTGCCCTTCACGCCGCGCGGAAGCCACAGCTTCGACTGGCGCAGTACGGTGCTGATCGCGGCGGCGGCGGTGGCGATCTTCTGGTCGATCGAAGGGCTGGCGGTGAATGCATCCGCATGGATGATCGTGGCGCTCTTGGGCGGCGCGGGCGTTTTGGGCGCGGTACTGGTGCGGTTGCAGCGGCAGGAGCATCACCCGATGCTGCCGGTGGACCTGCTGGCCATTCCGATCTTCTCGCTGTCGGTTGGCGCGTCCATTGCTGCCTTTTGCGGTTACACCTTCGCGATGACGGCGCTGCCGTTCCGGCTGTTCCATGTGTTCGGCTATCCGGTGGGCGTTATCGGGCTGATGATGACGGCCTGGCCCGTTTCCAGCGGCATGGCGTCGGTGGCGGCGGGGCGGCTGTCGGAGCGCTATCCGGCGGGCATTCTGGGCGGTGTCGGGATGGCGCTGTTCTGCATCAGTCTTCTGGGGCTTGCGGCGCTTCCAGTTCATGCCAGCGCCTGGAGCATCACCGCCTGCATGGCGCTGAGCGGCTGCGGCTTCGGGCTGTTTCAGTCGCCCAACAACCGCAACATCATCGCCTCCGCGCCCCGGCATCGCAGTGGCGGTGCGGGTGGAATGCTTGCGCTGGCGCGACTGGCCGGGCTGACGCTGGGCGCGGCGGCGGTGTCGGTGCTGCTGGCCTGGTACGCCAATGAAGGCACGCTGTATGCGCTTGTGGCCGGAGCGGGGTTCGCCGTGTTGGCGGCGTTGCTGAGCATGCTGCGGTTGTCGTCGCCCGGTACGGCTGCGGCAAGCATCCAGGCCCCGGGCGGCAAGGCGCACTGACTTTCAAACAGCACATGCGTTCGTGGTTTCGTGCTGCGCTGCCGCTCGCTCAAGCTCGCGGCCGCACGCCCCTCTCGCATGTCCACTGGACATGCGAGCGCGCGGGTGTTGCCCGCGCGCCGGGGCGGGCGGGGAAGCGTGGCGTCGCCGTGAGGCGGCCGGTGTTTACGTCCGCCCTTTTCGGGCGGCTGCTCCTTGCGGAGCCTGCATTCCTCACGGCGCTACCACGCCCGGCTTTGATTTGGCTGCCCCATACCCGGTGACACCGGCGGCCTAGCCGCCTGCGCGTGTCCACGATGACTCGTGGCCGCCATACCAGACAAACATCCATGCCTGGCCGGCAGCTGTGATACGCAGGGTCGCCCTCCCGCCGCACGGCTACGTTACCGCCGCAAGACGAAAGCACCGGCCTGTTCCACGTTACGGACGTTCCGGAACGCCCCCGCCAAGAAACAGGCGGGAGTGAAGTTAGGCGCGATTTTGGAAAGCGGTAGATGGGGATAGAGATTTCCACGGCCTGTCCAAACCGAAGCCCTTGGAAACAAGGGGAATTTTCCCCTGCAAATCCTCACTTTATCAACACTGCGGGTTGGTTGCGCGAGCATGGACAGCCGCGACCACCATTACAATCATAGGTAGAAATAGTGCTAGTCTACAGAGAGTGATTCGAACGCATTTCACCGCGTTCCCTTTTTCCAAATTTCAAGAACGCCATTTCTTTGCAGCAATAGCGCGAAGTATATCGATGAGTATTGCGGACGACTTCAAAAAATTCCTCGCAAATTTGGCCGTGGACAATGACGAAGTCATTTCCCTCCGTTATGGCGAAATAACTAGCGCGCTAAATCAGGAATTTCGCTCAACCGACTCAAAAACCGCAAACAGTCTTCAAGTCGGATCTTACGGCAGATGGACGGCGATCAAGGGCATTTCAGATCTAGACATGCTCTACATCGTCCCCGTTGGGGCGTGGGACACCTATAAGGTCGGCGGTCAGTACAAACTTCTTTCAGCCACGAACAACGCCATAAAGGCGCGATATCCGCAAACAGAAGTCTATGTGGACAGGGTGGTAGTGCGCGTCCTTTACAAGGACTTTCACATAGAAGTTCAGCCTGTTTTCGAAGACTCGGATGGGAATTTTACCTATCCCGATACCAAGGATGGCGGCTCATGGTGACCTGAGCCCCAAACATCATCCAGTTGGAAGTAGAGCCCGTTCTTCATTTGCTCCGCTCCCCAACGTTACCTCATCCGAAGCCAGAGTTTTCCGCTTCGATGCCTAGTGGCGGGCCGGATGCGCCACCGGGGTGATGCAGCAAAATCGGGGGTATCTGGCCGATTCCGCTATGAGGTCTTTCTTCGTT
>JAFIHO010000081.1 GCA_017849395.1 Hyphomicrobiales bacterium | reverse complement strand
GCCTGTTGGCAATTGATAACCTGCGGCGCGATTCGCGCCCCTTTCTTGGGTCTCGCCGCGCTGCTGGTGATTGTTGCGCACTTTGCTCCTGGTTTTCTGAGGCTCGCAAATCATGTCTGGATGCGGTTCAGCCATCTCGTCAGCTGCGTCATGAATCCGGTCGTGATGGCGGTGATCTTCTTCGGCGTCGTAACGCCAATCGCCTTGCTTATGCGCCTCGGCGGCAAGCGCTCGCTTCGCCTTGCGCCAGAACCCCGCGCGACGAGCTATTGGACTGCGCGCGATCCGGCGGATTCCGTGCCGGACGGACGTATTTTCTAGTTTTCTAGGAGTGCCTGATGGATTTCCTGCGTGATGTCATCGACTTTCTACGTACGCGCAAGAAATTCTATCTGATTCCGATCCTCATCATCATCGTCCTGCTGGGCGCCTTGATCGTTGCGGTCCAGGGAACGGCGATTGCACCATTCATTTACACGATCTTTTGATGAAGGTTCTGGGGCTTTCGGCGTTTTATCACGATAGCGCCGCTGCGTTGGTCTTGGATGGCAGGATCGTTGCCGCGGCGCAGGAAGAACGCTTTACGCGCAAAAAGTTCGACGAAGGCTTTCCGCGGCACTCGATCGCCTATTGCCTGGAACAAGCAGGCATCAAGCTGCGCGATGTTGATCGCGTGGTTTTCTATGACAAGCCGTTTCTCAAATTTGAACGGCTACTGGACACCTATCTGGCTTTCGCGCCTCGCGGCTTCGTTTCCTTCCAGAGATTTCTGCTCCTTTGGGTGTCGGAGAAGCTGTTCCAAAAGTCGCTCCTTTCGAAGAATTTGAAATCCATTGACGCAGGTTTCGAGCCTGGAAACCGATTGCTATTCTCGGAGCATCATTATTCCCACGCGGCATCGGCCTTCTTCGCCTCGCCGTTTGCCGATGCCGCCGTGCTCACCATGGATGGCGTTGGCGAATGGACCACCACTTCCGTTGCCATCGGAACGGGCAGCGATCTTCGTATTGTGAAGGAAATACACTTTCCGCATTCTCTGGGGCTGCTATATTCCGCTTTTACCTATTATGCGGGGTTCCGCGTCAATTCTGGCGAATACAAGCTCATGGGCCTAGCCCCCTACGGCAGGCCTCTCTACGCCCAGCGGATCCTGGATAATCTGATCGACTTAAAGGCCGATGGCAGCTTTCGGCTGAACATGCTGTATTTCGACTATTGCACCGGCCTGAAAATGACGAACAGCCGGTTCGATGCTTTGATGGGCGCACCCGCCCGTACACCTGACCAGCCTTTGACCCAGTTTCACATGGATGTTGCGGCCTCGATCCAGGCCGTAACGGAGGAGGCGGTCTTGCGCCTAGGGCGGTCGGTTGCCGCCGAAACAGGCAAGCGTAACCTTTGTCTAGCTGGTGGTGTGGCGCTCAACTGTGTTGCAAATGGCAAATTGCTGCGCGCAGGAATTTTCGAGCAGATCTGGGTCCAGCCCGCAGCCGGAGATGCCGGTGGCGCATTGGGTGCCGCGCTGGCGGGCTACCACAGCTTTCTGGGGCAACCGCGCGTCCTGAATGAAGCAGATGGGATGAATGGCGCCTATCTCGGGCCCGAATTCCCAGATGCCGAGATTGGGGCGCGTCTCGCGGCGGCAGGTGCAAAGTTCACCATGCTGGATGATGACGCGCTTTTGCAGCGCACTACCCAGGCTCTTTCCGATGGCAAGGCAGTGGGATGGATGCAGGGGCGGATGGAGTTCGGTCCCCGTGCGCTCGGCAATCGCTCGATCCTGGCGGATCCGCGTTCCCCGCACATGCAGAAGACGTTGAACCTGCGCATAAAGTTCCGCGAGTCCTTCAGGCCCTTTGCACCGGCCATATTGGAGGAGGATCTAGGGGAATGGTTCGATATTGACCGCCCTTCCCCTTACATGGGCTTTGTTGCCGATGTTCACGCAGGGCACCGTCTTGCGGCGGCTCCCGGATCTGAGGGGCTATTCGGCATCGACCGGCTGAATCTTTCCCGATCTGATATTCCCGCCGTCACGCATATCGATTATTCAGCGCGTCTGCAGACCGTCAGCGCCCGCACCAATCCCCGATTCCATGCGCTGATCAGCCGGTTCAAGCTGCTCACAGGTTGTCCGATACTGGTCAACACCAGCTTTAACGTCCGCAGTGAACCGATCGTTCACTCACCGGAGGACGCGTTCCGCTGCTTCATGGGCAGCGATATCGAGATATTGGTTGTGGGTAACGCCTTCCTGCTCAAGGACGAGCAACATGAGGCCTTGAAGCGCGATTATCGCGATCAATTCGAGCCGGACTAGGAACGTCGGTCCATTACGCTGCAACCGAAAATGGTTCTGTCGGGTTTGGCGGGGCCATCACGTGGGGATGGGCGCTATACCCGCAAGCGCCGGGAGTTCAGGCCGCGAAAGTTTTCCATTGTCGTGCATCACGCATGACCCGCAGCATCATGCCGATCCATCCCAGGCACAACAGCAGGTCTGTGCCGATGGCCCACAGCCAGCGTGTGCTGGTCGCGATGTCTTTCGTCGTCCAAGCGACGGTTATCGCCAGAGAAAGCGCGATAGCCGCGCCGCCCAGTGCCTTTGCAATTTCGGCGCTCGAAAACATCAATATCCCCCAGCGCCGTTGGGCCGCGCGCAGGAAAAACAGCCCGAATCCGATCGAACTCGTGGTCAGCGCCAAGGGGATGCCCGCCAGCCCGGCCACCCGGGTAAGAGCGACGTAAAGTGCAACCATGCTGATCGACGTCAGGATCGAATAGGTCGCCATGAAGCGGATTTCGCCCATCGCCAGATGCAGTTCGCTGGCGACATTGTAGAAATTGTCGCTGATCCGCGCGACCGCGATCAGCACGATCACGGAAAGCGGCAGCACCACAGGCTCGCGTATCCACCACTCCACCAGCAATGCATCGGTCGCGATGTAACAGCTTGCGAGCAAGGCGATGAGGCTGACAATTCCCAGAAAGATCACCTTTGCCGCGGGCCCCGTCTTCTTCGGAGACTTTTCGCCAGCCAGATGCGCCAGAGGCATGACCGCGCTGCCCCACAGGATGCTTACGAGCCGCCCCAGGAAGTCGGCGACCTTCTTGTGGGCAGTATAGATAACCGTGCTTTGCGGCCCCAGCAGGATGGTGATGATGGTTGCGTCAATCTGATGCGTGACCCGCACGCCGATCTGGGAAATCAGCATGTAAGGGACAAGGGCCAGGACTTCACGAAAGCAGGCCAGGTTCGGCGCGACGGTGAACATTAGGTTGCGAAGATGTATCCAGATGAAAAAGCAGCCGACCACCACGATATTAAACATCTCCGTGGCCGCGAGCCCCAGCACGATGGAAAAGAGGCCGAAACCCCGCGTCAGCAGCAGAATGATTGTCGTAAGCCCCAGCAGTTGGCCAGCCATCAGCGTGGCCAGCGGCACGGCGGGCCGCAGGATCGCAGCGCCCATGGAGCGGAGGAAGTCGTTGAACAGCTTGACGACGATCACACAGCTTCCGATGGCGAACACGCTGGCCAGCATCGCCCGCTCGGATGCTGGCGCGCGCAGCAAGGGCGGGACCCGCCAGGCCAGGGCTAGGCTCGCAAGGCTGATCACGGCGCCGGTTATGCCGTAGACCGCGACCCCCACCCAGAAATAGCGGGAAATGTCGTCCCGACGCTGCTGGCCCGCCGCGGCCGCCACCCTCTGGCCCAAGGCCTGCAGGAGGCCGAGATCGGCTGCTGACAGGACGGCGACGATACCGTTCAATCCCAGCCAGTAGCCATAGTGCTCCATGCCAAGGTAATGGATGTAGAGTGGGATGAGCACGAATCCCTGGATCATGCCGATGGCCTGGGTGACATAGGCGATGGCCACCGACAATGCCATCGCCTTCCGGCGGGCGCCGAGTTTCGCCAGCAAAAGACGTAGCGCCGCAATCATACGGGCCGTCAAAGCTCCGAGGTTACGAGAATATTGTGAACGCTGTTGTTGATGTCGGAATCGATCTGCATCACCTGGCCGATCCTGTTGTTCCGCACGTCGAGTTCGAAAACAGTCGCAGGCGACGTTCCGACAAGGAATACCGAATCGTGAAGATGGGCCAGCCCGCGCTGCCATCCGCCGCTATAGAATATCCGCGATCGCCGCGGCAGTGGCACCAACATGGTGTCCAGGGCCTTCTCGAGCCTTCCGCTCCGGGAATAGACGCGAACACTCTGGCGATGGGTGTCGTTTATCAGGAATCGGTTTTCCCAGAGGATAAGGTCATGTCCCAGTGACAGGCGCGGATCGGTGAAGACGATACGCTCGATCAAGCCGTCAGCTGAAGGATCGAGCCGGATCACGCTGCGGATGCGCGGCAAGGATGCATAAACCGCGTTATCTTCGATATGCAATGCGTTGATATGGAAAAGTTCTTGCGCCGAATACCTTACATAGTCTTCAAGAAACCGTTCGGCGGGAAAATCCAGCGCGGTATTGATGACCCGCCGCGGTAGAAAAAACCTGCGGCGCAGTTTTTGGCTCTCATGGCCGCGCCAGAGTTCCAGACACTTGCCGTTGCGGTCGATATTGACGATCATGTCGTGCAATCCGGACGTGGCCCAGATCGTGTCGCCCTGTACCGCGACGCCATGCAGGCTGCCGAAGTTCGGATTTTCGATGGCGCCAAGATAGTTCAACAGCGAATCGAATTTCAGGATGCGCTGCGCCACCCCGACCAGAAGCGTGCCGTCCATGACGGCCATGCCCCGTCCACCCCGGTTGGCGCCGCGCGGATTCCAGAAATGCGCGCCCTCTGTCAATGCCAAGGGGATGGCGCGCAACACTTTGCGGGTTTCCCAGTCCAGCTCGTACAGGAGTCCTGTCATATGGTTGTCCTGCGAGTTGCGCAGAACGGTGGTCACAAAAACGCGCTTGTGCCCGTGCTGTGGGCTGGCTGCCAACTGCGCATCCACCCATGTGCAGGGTGTGAGACTGCCGCGACCGCGTGCATGCGCCTTTTCACGCAGGCGAAAATAGCCACGTTGCGCAACATAGCAGGCCCGCTGCAATGTGCTGGCCAGAGTCTTTTCAGAGTGGGGACCCCAGGGCATCGGTCGATTGCTTCGGCGCTTTGTGGTTGATGGCGGCCTGCAGGGGAACCGCCAATGACTCGATGTGATTTTTTTGTGGTGGCGGGGTAGGGGCGTCAAGCATTTAGGCCTGACCGCGACAATCAAAGACAAATAGACGCTGACTGCCGGAATTCCGCTCATCGGCACGGCCGGCCTTGTCAAAACGGGCCGCTATCTCAAGGTTCGGGCTTGTTTTTCTGCCCTTCCAAGGGCATGTGATGCGATCTTTTCTTCTCTGGTTGACGGTGGCAATCTCCGCCGCCCAGCCGCACCCCTTTTAGGAGGAAATCGTTGAAGAAGGCGCTTATTTCTGGCGTGACCGGGCAGGATGGCTCGTACCTTGCCGAGTTTCTGCTGGAAAAGGGGTATCAGGTCCATGGCATCTTCCGGCGTGCATCGGCTTTCAATACACGGCGTATTGACCATCTGCTGGGCAATCCGGATTTCCACACCTATTATGGGGACGTCATCGATTCCAGCAACCTGAACCGGCTGCTCAAGAAGATTGATCCGGACGAAATCTACAATCTTGCCGCCCAGTCGCATGTCGCCGTATCGTTCGAGGTGCCCGAGTATACGGCGGAAGCCACCGGCGTCGGCGCGGTGCGGTTCCTGGATGGCGTGCGCGACCTGGGCCTTGGAGCGCGCTACTATCAGGCTTCCACGTCCGAACTGTTTGGCGGCCATCCCGATACCGTCCCGCAGAGTGAGACTACGCCGTTGCGGCCGCGCTCGCCTTATGCCGCGGCGAAGCTCTACGCCTATTGGATTACGGTCAATTACCGCGAGGCATACGGTATGCATGCCAGCAACGGCATTCTGTTCAATCATGAATCGCCGCGCCGGGGCGAGACCTTCGTCACCAAGAAAATCACCAAGGCGGTGGCGGACATCCACAAGGGCCGCCGCGAGTCCATTGCGCTGGGCAACCTTGATGCCCGGCGCGACTGGGGCTACGCCAAGGACTATGTCGAAAGCATGTGGCTGATGCTGCAGCAGGACAAGTCGGACGACTATGTTGTCGCGACAAACGAGGCGCATTCGGTGCGCGAATTCGTGGAAAAGGCGTTCGCAGTGATCGGCACCACCATACGCTGGGAAGGCACCGGAACCCAGGAACGCGGCATTGATCAGAAGACCGGCAAGACCCGGGTGACCGTCGATCCGCGTTTCTTCCGTCCCACCGAGGTGGAATTCCTGCTGGGGGATGCGTCCAAGGCCACGCGTGTGCTGGGCTGGAAGCCGCGCATGTCCTTCCCGGAGCTGGTCCGCACCATGGTTGAGTTCGATCTGGCGTATGATGACTATAATGGGGCCGCCGGGTGATTTTGGTTCTGGGTGGCCACGGTTTCGTGGGCAGCAATGTCTGCAAGCTGCTCGACCGAAAGGGGGCGCCTTACGTCGCGCCGACGAAAGCCGAACTCGATCTGGAAAACCTGGATGCCACGTTTGGCGCGTTCCAGTCGATCAAGCCGGAAAAGGTCATCAACTGCGCCGCCTTTGTCGGCGGTATCCGCTATGGCACAACCCGCCCCATAGAACTGTTCGACAAGAACATGCGGATGACCCTGAATATATTGCGCGCGGCGGATGCGGCCAAGGTGCGCCGCCTGGTAAATCCCATTGCCAACTGCGCCTATCCCGCCCGTGCCGAACTTTTCCGTGAGGAGGAGTTCTGGGACGGCCCGCTGCATGAATCCGTCATGGTTTATGGTTTCGCGCGCAAGGCGTTCTGGGTCGGCTCATGGGCCTATAACCGACAGCACGGCCTGGACGTCATCAATCTGATACTCTCCAATATGTATGGTCCCGCCGATCACTTTCATCCTGAGCGCTCGCATGCGCTGGGCGCGCTGGTGAAGAAGATGTTTGATGCCAAGCAAAGCGGCGCCGCGGAAGTTCCTGTCTGGGGATCGGGCAGGCCGGTGCGCGAATGGCTGTATGTGGAAGACGGTGCGGAGGCGCTCGTGCGCGGACTTGATTGTCCTCCGGAGATTGATCCGGTGAATGTCGGTGTTGCCTCCGGTCTTTCCATCGGCGACCTTGCCGCCAAGATCGCCGACGCAGTGGGGTACAAAGGCCGGCTGGCGTTCGACCCCAGCCAGCCTGACGGCGCGCCGTTCAAGACCGTCGAAGGCAGCAAGGGTGAGCGGTTGCTGGGCTGGACGCCGCAGATTTCCCTCGACACCGGCATCGCCCGCACGGTCGAATGGTATGCCGAAAACAGGATGAATCTGGCATGAGCGTGAACAGGATTTTCGACGGCGATACGCTTTGCGCCGTGCACGTTACTGCCGAGGAATGGAAAGACGGTCTCAATTTCTTTTCCGAGGATGGTGACTTCATCCAGGTCGGCACCTGGCAGTATGACAATGGCAAGGAACTGAAGGCTCATCAGCACAATCCCGTCCCCCGCACCGCGGAGTGGACCCAGGAAGCGGTTTATGTGAAGTCCGGCCGCATGACCGCGGCCATCTATGGCCTGCAGCAGCAGAAGCTGGGCGAATTCCAGGCAGGACCGGGCGATATCCTCATCATGCTTCGGGGCGGCCACGGCTATTCCATTCTCGAGGACGGGACACAGATCCTGGAAATCAAGAATGGCCCCTATCCCGGCGCCGAACGCGACCGTTTTCGCTTCTAGGATGACCGTGGCTGACCAAGGCGCAAACCTCAAACTGCATCTGGGCTGCGGCAAGCGGTTCCTTCCCGGATTTGTGCATGTCGATATCGCCGATTTTCCCCACATCGATCATCGTGCGCAGGCCGACAAGCTGCCGTTCATGGCCGACGAAAGCGCCGAGCTGATCTACAGCAGCCACATGTTTGAGTATTGGGACCGGGTCGAAGCCGTGTCGGTTCTGCGGGAGTGGCGCCGCGTGTTGAGGCCGGGCGGGACCCTTCGGCTGGCGGTGCCGGATTTCGACCGGCTGCTGGAGGTCTATGCCAAGACCGGCGATCTGAACCGGATATTGGGGCCGCTGTTTGGTCGCATGGAGGTCGGGCTGGAAAAGCCGATCTATCACAAGACCACCTATACGTTCGCCGCGATGAAGGACCTGCTGGAAAGCGCGGGCTTCGCGAATGTGCGCCGCTATGACTGGCGCGAGGTTCTGCCGCGGGGCTTCGATGACCATTCCCAGGCTTATTTTCCGCACATGGACAAGGACAATGGCTTGTTGACCAGCCTGAATGTGGAGGCGACGCGCTGATGCGCCCCATTCCCCAGATGGAGCCTTGGTTCGGCCCGGAGGAAAAATCCTCGCTTGCCCGCTACATGGACGAGGGCGGCTGGCTGACGGAATTCAAGAACACTCAGGCGTTCGAGGAGGCGCTGGCGCAGTATGCCGGCGCGAAGCACGGTATCGTTGTTACGAGTGGCACGACCGCGCTTATGATGGTGATGATGGCGCTTGGACTGGGGCCGGGGGATGAGGTGATTGTCCCCAACTACACCATGATCGCGTCGCCCAATTCGGTGGTCTGCACCGGCGCGACGCCCGTGTTCGCCGATGTCGAACGCGAAACCTTGTGCCTGGATATCAAGGCTGCCGAGGCAGCGATCACCGGCCGCACCCGCGCCATCATGCTGGTCAACGCGAATGGGCGCGAGCCTTGCAGCGGCATCAAGGCGTTCGAGGATTTGGCGCGCCGCCGGAACCTGGTGCTGGTGGAAGATTCCTGTCAGGCGCTGGGTTGTTTCTATGCCGATGGCCGGCACATGGGCGTCGCGGCGCTGGTGGGCACCTTGTCTTTCTCGGTGCCCAAGATCATCACCACCGGGCAGGGCGGGGCGCTGCTCACCAACGACGACGATTTTGCCGCGAAGCTGCGGCGGCTGAAGGATTTCGGCCGCGCCCGGGGCGGGTTGGATATCCATGACAGCATTGGATACAATTTCAAATTCACGGAGATGCAGGCCATTATCGGGCTCGAGCAGATAAAGAAGCTCGACGACCGGCTGCTGATGAAAAAGCGCATTTGGCGCCGCTATGCCGAAGGCCTGGCAGGGGTGAATCAGGTCAGCCTGTTCCCGCAGGATCTGGAAAAAACAGCGCCATGGTTCATCGACACTCTGGTCAAGGACCGCGAAGGGCTGATGGCTCACCTGAAGGCGGAAGGCATCGGTACGCGCGTGATGTATCCGCCGATCAACAAGCAGGTTGCCTATCAGGTTGCAGGCGAGCACCCCGTATCCAACCTGGTGGGCGAGGAAGGTCTTTGGCTGCCGTCGGCCACGCAATTGGCTGACGCCGACATCGATCGCGTCACCGGCGCCATCAAGACTTTTTATGCGGGCAAGGCCTGAGCATGCCCATCAATCCGGTTCCATTCGAGCTTGCCGGCCGCCGTGTCTGGGTCGCGGGCCATCAGGGCATGGTCGGTGCGGCGCTGGTGCGGCGGCTGGCGTCGGAAAGGTGCGAAATCCTGACCGCCAGCCGGACCGAAATGGACCTGCGCCGCCAGTCCCAAGTCGAGGAATGGATGGCGGCGAAAAAGCCCGACGCCATTCTTTTGCCTGCGGGCAAGGTGGGCGGCATCCACGCCAACAGCACCTATCCGGCGGAATTCATCTACGACAATATCGCCCTGGAAGCGAACGTCATCCATGCCGCCCATGTGCTGGGCATTCGCAAGGTGCTGTTCCTGGGCTCATCCTGCATCTATCCGCGCGAGGCGCCCCAGCCCATGCGCGAGGAATACATGCTGTCCAGCGCGATGGAGCCGACCAATGAATGGTATGCCATCGCCAAGATCGCCGGTATCAAGATGTGCCAGGCCTATCGCAAGCAGTATGGCGACGATTTCATCAGCGCCATGCCCACCAACCTGTACGGGCCGGGCGACAATTTCCATCCGCTGAACAGCCATGTCCCTGCGGCCCTGATGCGCCGCTTCCACGAAGCCAGGGAGCAGGGGCTGGAAGAGGTTGCGATCTGGGGCAGCGGCACGCCGCGCCGTGAGTTCATGCATGTCGACGATCTGGCCGATGCCTGCGTGTTCCTGTTGAAGAATTATTCCGGCGACATGTTCGTCAATGTCGGAACCGGCAAGGAAATATCCATTGCCGATTTTGCCCGGCTGATGATGGAAACCACGGGCTATAGGGGCAGGCTGGTGCTCGATACCTCCAGGCCCGACGGTCCGCCACGCAAGCTGCTGGATGTTTCACGCCTGACCGGGCTGGGCTGGACGGCGCGCACGGACCTGCGCGAAGGCCTGGCTTCGGCCTATCGATGGTATCTTGAGGCACGCGCTTCGGGCGGCTTGCACGAGCGTGCGCACGGCACTGCTGCCGCGGAGTAGGCGGTGATCGTTGCCAAGCTGCACGGCCTGGGGATCGGCAACATGCTGTTTCACTATGGCGCTGGCCGGGCACTGGCGCTGAAATTCGGCGTGCCGTTGAAGTACGATTTCCTGCGCACGCGCGGTTCCTACCAAATCGGCCCGACCAACATCGCCACGCGGGAGCAGGTGGAGGCGGTCTATCCTTGCTACGATCTGAAATGGTCGCCCGCCACCGCGCGCGATGTCGGCGCGGCGGCCGGCGCGCCGGAATTCGTGCGCGGCTTGCGTCGTGGAGGCTTTCGCATCTTCGCGGCGCTGGCGCGCAAGGATCGCTATTTCGCACCCGCCCGGACCTATGAATTCGATTCCCGCTTCCTGTCCTTGGAGCCACCGGTATTTCTGGACAGCTTTTACATGAGCCCGCGCTATTTCGCCGGTTTCGAGCCGCAACTGCGGGCCGATCTTGTTTGCTGCCTCGCTCTCCCGGCCGCGGCCCAGGCCGTGGAGCGCGAGATTCGTGCGTCCAATTCCATTTCGGTCCATATCCGCCGCGGCGACTACACCGATCCTTCCAAGACGGGAAACCTGTTCCCGAACTATGGCCAGGACTATGCTGAGACGGCGCTGCGTCAAATCGAGGAGGCCAAAGGGAAGGGGCGTTGTTTTGTTTTTTCCGACGATATCGGCTGGGCGGCGCAGAATATCCGCTTGGGGCCGGACACCGTCT
>JAFIHO010000080.1 GCA_017849395.1 Hyphomicrobiales bacterium | reverse complement strand
GCAGCACCAGTTCGCGGAGGTGCAGTGGATGCGCGGCGGCGAATGGGCGCTGCCGGAAGCGGCGCTGAAAGGCAGTTCCTATTACGACCTGCCGGGCGTGCTGCGCTGGTTCACCGCCAATATCGGGGTGCATCATGTGCATCATCTCAACAGCCGTATCCCCTATTACCGCCTGCCCCAGGTGCTGCGCGATCATCCCGAACTGAAGGGCGTGGGTCGCCTGACCCTTTGGGACAGTTTCCGCACCGTGCGCCTGGCGCTGTGGTGTGAGACCCGCCGCAAACTCATCACCTTCCGCGAGGCGCGGCGGGGCTGACGCGCGGGGCGTTTGGCGTTATAACCACGCCGATATAACGCCCCGCGGTGCCTCATGATCTCCAGATATGTGTTTGTGGCCGTGCTGGCGCTGTTGCCCGCCGCCGCCCAGTCCCAATCCATGCCCGGCATGGCCATGCCCGCCGCGAATTGTCTCGCCACGCCCGCGCCACTGCCGCCCGTGCTGGCGGCCTGGCCGGAAAAAACGCCCGTCACCTCCGCCACCCGGGCATCCGGCCTTGATGCGGCGGCGCTGACACCCGGCAAGGCGGCGACCGTCACGCTGCACCCCACCCGCGAAGTCGCCTTCGTCGCCCAGCCGGAAAAGCCCGGCGGGTCGGTGGCGCATGGGGGCCTGCTGGCGGTCACGATAGCCGATGCGGGCACCTACCAGATCAGCCTGAGCACAGGCGCATGGATCGACCTGCTGAAGGACGGTGCGGCACAGGTATCGACGGCGCATGCGCCGGGCCCCGCCTGCAGCGGTGTGCGCAAGACGGTCCAGTTCTCCATGCCGGCGGGCCGCTATGTGATACAATTGTCCGCCAACGCCGATCCCACCATCCAGGTGCTGGTGTCGAAGGTGCCCTAGTGAAGCTGACTGGAAGCCTTGTCGTGCTGGCGGTGCTGGCCGCCGCTCCCGTGGCGGCCGCCTGGCAGTGGAACCTTCCCGCGGGCGTGACGCCGCCGCCTGTGCCCGCCGGCAATCCGATGACGCAGGCGAAAGTCGAACTGGGCCGCCGCCTGTTCTATGACGCGGACCTGTCGCTGGACGGCACGGTCTCTTGCGCCACCTGTCATGAGCAGCATCGCGGCTTCACCGTCGGCAACGCCACCCATCCCGGCGTTGGCGGCGCGCCCGGACGGCGCAACGTGATGCCGCTGGCCAATGTGGCCTATTTCGACCCGCTCACCTGGGCCGATCCCAACCAGAAAAGCCTGGAGGCGCAGACATTGGTGCCGCTGCTGGGCACCCATCCGGTCGAGATGGGCATGGCCGGCAAGGAGGCGGAGCTTTCGCGCCGCCTGTCATCCGATCAGTGCTACCGCCAGATGTTCGCGGAAGCCTTCCCGGAGAATGGCGGACGCGTCGATCTTCCCAATGTCGCACGGGCGCTGGCCGCGTTCGAACGCACATTGCTGTCCTTCGATTCTCCCTATGACCGATACAGGCGCGGCGACCACGCCGCCTTGTCATCTGCTGCGGCGCGCGGGGCGGAACTGTTCCAGTTCGGTTGCGCCGACTGTCACAGCGGCCCCGATCTCACCGACGGAAAATTCCATCCCTCCGGACGGCGCGGCGACGCCGGCGATCCCGGCATGGATCACGGCCTGCGCGAAATCACCGGCGCCGCGAAGGACGAGCGCCAGTTCCGCACGCCCTCACTGCGCAATGTGGCGCTCACAGCGCCGTACATGCATGATGGTTCGGTGCCCGACCTGCTGACGGCGGTCCGCACCCATGGCGGCGTCAACGCCAACGAGAAGGATATCCCCGAACTGGTCGCCTTCCTGGAAAGTCTGACGGATCGGACATTCGTCACCAATCCCGATCTCGCCCTGCCGAAGACGGCATGTGGCGACAGGAATTACTGACGATAGCGAAGCTCGACAAAGAAAGTGCGGCCCATCTCAGGGAAGCCGTCCGCCAACTGATACTTTGTGTCGAACAGGTTGCGGACGCCTGCATTGATGTCGAAATTGTCCAGGAAGCGGTAATCAGCCGCCACACCCATCAGCCCGAACGCGCCGGTCTTGTAATAGCGCAGGCCGTTGCTGGTGACCGTCCAGCGGTTGGACGCCAGCGACAGGCTGGGCGTCAGGGTGAAAGCATCCGACGCCGCCCAGGACAGGGCGACAAATGCCTTGTGTCCCGGATTGCCGGTCAGTTGCAGCGGCGCGACGGTGGACGGCGTGCTGATATGGCGCAATTGATAGGTGTAGTTGGCGCTGAATGTCAGGTCGTCGCGGATATTGCCCGTCACCGCCGCCTCGAAGCCGTAATAAGTGCCATGCCCGACATTCTGGCTTTGTGTCGTGTTGGCGGGCGCGGGCGGCGGCAGGATGACCGACGCGATCGCGCTGGATACGTCGCTATAGAACAGCGAGCCCTCCACCAGCCAGCCGCCCATATCCTGTTTGGTGCCAAGCTCGATATTGGTGGCGCGCTCCGCCCTCAGGCCGGGATTCGACGCGGCGGTGCCAAAGCGGGTCGAGAAGCGCTCCATGATGGTCGGAAAACGGGTGCGGCTTGAGACATTGGCGAAATAGGACTGGTCTTCCACCGGATTATAGATCAGCGCCGCCTGTCCGTTCAGCGCACTGCCATTGCGCAGCGGATAGCGGATGAAGGTGCCGGTGCCGCTGGACGTGGCGGGCGCGACGAAATCCTCGGCCCTCAGCAGATCACGCCAATCGTAACTGACGCCGGTCACCAGGCTCAGTTGGTCGGTCGCGCGCCACGTATTTTCCAGCGCCAGCGAGAATGTGTGCTCCACGCTGATCTGATGCGGCTCCAGGAACAGCGGCGCGTAAAGCTGCTGCCATTCGTCAT
>JAFIHO010000079.1 GCA_017849395.1 Hyphomicrobiales bacterium | reverse complement strand
GGACAATGAACCGGTGGGCGTGCTGCCTGAAGTGCCCGCCTATCCCAAGCTGCATGAGGATGCCTCGCCGCGCTGGGCGATCATCATGATGCACGCCCGCGCCGCCGACGCCGATCTGGTCTATCCGGCCGGGCAGAAGGCGCGTTACCAGGCGGCGTTCGCGCGCTTCGCCAAGGTTTTCCCCGATACATTCTATGTGTCGGAACGTGGCCGTTACTGGCCCGACAATTCGACGGACAATGGCCGCTTCCTGAGCGCCGGTTATCACAATACCGGCGGCTATTACCGCGACGACACCGCGCTGATGGAGCTGATCCTGGACAAGAAGGGCCAGGATCAGTTGAACCGGCTGTGGAACGAGTTCGACTTCATCGCAGACCAGACGTCCCGCACCTGGGTGCAGTATTTCTTCAACCAGAGCGGCGAGGTGGACGGCAATATCAACGGACCGCTCTCGACCGAATCCGGCTCCAAGCGTCCGGTCGGCCATGAAGTGACCGACCAGTTCGTGATCTTCCAGATGCGCGACAAATATCTGGCGCGCTGGGAGCTGGACAAGGCGCATAACGACCCCATCGCGCCCACCGCGTTCCGCTGGCACTTCGGGCTGGTCAACAAGACCCTGCGCGATCTGGAAAAGCAGCACGCCGCCGCCGAGCCGAAGCATCTGGCGGCATTGCAGCGTTTCGCCGAACGCGCATGGCGCCGTCCGCTGACGCAGGCCGAACGCGCCGATCTGGTCGCCTATTACAAGACGCTGCGGACCAAGAACCGCATCCCGCACGAGGCGGCGATCCACGATTCCATTGTCGCGATCCTGATGGCGCCGGATTTCCTCTACCGCTTCGACCTGCCCAAAGGCGCGGCCCCGGCGCCCGCTATCGCCAGCGCCAAACCTTTCGTGGCCCAGAAATTGCCCGCCAACAGCCTGGCCGACCGGCTCAGCTATTTCCTGTGGGCCTCGATGCCGGACGCCGAATTGCGCCGTCACGCGGCGGCGGGCGATCTGACCCAGCCCAAGGTGCTGCTGGCCCAGGCGCGCCGCATGATGAAGGACGAGCGCGTGAAGGGCCTCGCCACCGAGTTCACCGGAAACTGGCTGGTGTTCCGCCAGTTCGAGACCAACAATTCGGTGGACCGCGAACGCTTTCCGACCTTTGACGACGATCTGCGCGAGGCGATGTTCCAGGAGCCGATCCGCTTCATGCAGGACAATATCGAACATGACCGTTCGGTGCTGGATTTCCTCTACGCCAAATACACCTTCGTGAATCCGCCCCTGGCGCGTCACTACGGCATGCCCGCCTTGTCCGGCGGCACCGACAATTGGGTACGCGTGGATGACGCCGACAAATATGGCCGCGGCGGCATCCTGCCCATGGCGGTGTTCATGACCCAGTATTCGCCCGGCCTGCGCACCAGCCCGGTCAAGCGCGGCAACTGGGTGGTGCAGAAGGTGCTGGGCATCCGCGTGCCGCCGCCGCCGCCGGTGGTGCCCGAACTGCCCAGCGACGAATCCAAGACCGAGCTGCCGATCCGGGAAATGCTGGCCAAGCACCGCGCCAATCCCTTCTGCGCCGGCTGCCACCAGCGCTTCGACTCCTTCGGCCTGTCTTTCGAGGGCTATGGTCCGGTCGGCAACAAGCGCGACAAGGATCTGGCGGGCCGTCCGGTCGACGATGCGGTCACCTTCCCCGGCGATGTGAAGGGCGTGGGCCTGCAGGGCCTGCAATCCTTCATCAAGGACCATCGCCAGGACCGCTTCGTGGAGAATCTCTGCCGCAAGCTGCTGTCCTATGCGCTGAACCGTTCGCTGCAACTGTCCGACGAATCCCTGATCGACCAGATGAAGGTCAACCTGGCCAAGGACGGCTATCGCTTCCGCGCGCTGGTGGAGACCATCGTCCTCAGTCCGCAATTCTTGGAGCGCCGCGCGCCGGAAAAGGGCCTGGAAGCCCAGACCCCGGCCAAGTCCAAGCTCATCAAAGCCAGTTTCCGCAAGGAGAATTGATCATGACCGAACGCACCTCTCCCATCTCGCGCGCTTTCTCCCGCCGTGCGGTGCTGCGCGGCGCGGGTTGCACCATGGCGCTGCCCTGGCTGGAATCGGTGAACGCGCTGGCCGATACGCCGTCGCCCTCCGATTTCCCCAAGCGCTTCGGCGTGGTGTTCCTGGGCTGCGGCGTCAATGAGGATCACTGGAGCGCCGAAGGCAGTGGCGCGGACATGAAGCTGTCCCGCACGCTTCAGTCGCTGGAGCCGATCAAGCAGAAGATCAATGTGATCGACGGCCTGTATGTGAAGGCGCTGACCAACCAGGGCATCCATCCCGCCCAGACCGGCAGCATCCTGTCGGGTGCGACCATCACCAAGGGCGCGCTGATCCATTCCGGCATCAGCGTGGACCAGATGATCGCGGGCCATGTCGGCCAGGACACACCGCAATCCAGTATCGTGCTGGCCTGCGAACAGCCCATGACTGGCTATCACGAGACCAATTTCTCGCTGGCCTATTCCTCGCACCTGTCGTGGCAGACGCCGGATTCGCCGGTGCCGGTGGAAGTCTATCCCGCGCTGGCCTGGGACAATCTGTTCGACAATCGCGGCAGTCTGATGAATCTCAGCGTGCTGGACCGGGTGAAGGATCGGGCCGAGGCTCTGTCGCGCAAGATCAGCGCCACCGACAAGGGCAAGCTGGACGAGTATCTGACCAGCGTGCGCGAGATCGAGCGCCGCGTCGAAGTTATGCGCAAGGGCATGGACAATGCCGCCGACGCGGCCAAGGCGAAGAACATGCCAGTCGCCATGATGGACCGCCCCGCCAGCGGCCTGCCGGAAGACTTGCGCGAACATTCCAAACTGATGTGCGACATCGTCGCCATCGCGTTCCAGACCAACAAGACGCGCGTCGCCTCGCTCATCATCTCGCGTGACCTGTCGGCGATGTACTATCCGTTCCTGAATGTGAAGGAAGGCCACCACGCCGCCTCCCACAACAACAATTCGGACGATTACGAGCGCATCGCCAACTTCCATGTCAGCCAGTACGCCTATCTGGCGCAGAAGCTGGACAGCATGAAGGAAGGCAACGGCACCGTGCTGGACAATAGCTGCCTGATGTTCCTGTCCAACATGTGGATCGGCCGCAAGCATGACAATTTCCGCCTGCCGCTGGTGCTGGCGGGCGGGCTGGGCGGCACGCTCCAGACCGGACGCAGCCTCAGCTATCTCAGCGAGGGCGAGGACAAGCGCAAGATGTGCAGCCTGTACCTGTCGCTGATGGACCGTTTCGGCATGAAGCTGGACCGCTTCGGCGATTCCGACACCAGGCTGGAAAAGCTGTAAGCGAAACCCCGATCTTAGGAAGGCGAGGCGCGGCGGCCGCCCGTTCAGGCCGCCGCCTTGTCGCGGAACGTCGTCACGCGTCCGGCTGTCGCGCCGACGGATCAGAAACCGCGATTGATCAGGACTTCGAGCATCCAAAGGGATGTGACGGCCGACACCAGAAAAACCAGCACCGGATGCATCGAACCGTCGTCCGGATTCGGCCCGTTATTCTGTTCGAAATTCAATCTGCCCACGGCATTGCCTCATGCGGATGAGCCCCCAGTCGCCCGATGGTGCCGCAAAGGCATGGACGAAGTCCTGACGCTTGCCCGCAATTTTGAATCAATTCCGCTCTGGTCAGGGCGCGGGCGGCGCGGTTCTGATGACGGGCTGCTCCGGCGCCAGCTTGCGGATCATCGCCGCCGCTTCGTCCACCTGCGCCTTGCTGGTCAGGCCGGTCGCGGTCAGGTGGATGCGCCAGCTTTCGCCGCCTTTCAGCATCGGCACGCGGCCCTGGTTGCGTTCCACCGAACGATGATTGGGATAGGAGGTGCCGGGCTCCAGTCCCGTCACATATCCCCCTTTCGGCGAAGTCTCGTTCTTCCAAAGCGACATGACAGGCAGCCCGCGCGTGTTGAATTTCAGCAGTGCGGCCTGCGTGCCGTCCGGCGATTTCAGCATCGCCGCCGTGTCGCCCTTCGCATCGGAGGCGAGCTTCAGCAGGAATACCTGCGCCGCGTAGTTGGCCATGTGCGGGCCGTCATAGCGGTTCCAGTCCTTCAGTCCGTTCGCCGCCGACGCCACATTGATCGGCGCGACCTCCTTCACGGGCGCGACAAACTCCGCGCCCTTGCCCATCAGCGGCGTGCCGAAATTGATGTGATACAGAACCTGCATCTCCTGCGGCACGTCGGACAGGTTGGTGATGGCATCGTCGAACGTGATGTCGGCCTTGCCGATGGGGACCGAAACCTCCGAGGTCAGCCGCAACTGCGAGCCGAACACGCGCGTATCGTCCACGATGCCCCGGATCACCAGCCGCGGCACAGGTCCCGCCTCATACCGGACGCTGGCGAAATGGGCGGGAATGTAATCGATCCGGCCATGCTGGGTGAGGATCGTGTTGCCGTCCGGCCCAGGCTCGCCGAACGAGGCAATGCCCGCCCGCACCATCCAGCCGCCGAAGCCGTTGACCCAGCCGCGTCCGCCATTGTCGGAAAGATCGATCAGCGCCGGATGCACGATCTCCTTCACCGGCGAATCCCAGCCCAGCCGCAACCCGCCGACATCGGCGCGCCACACTTCAAAGCCGCGTGTCGGCACGATGGTGAAACGCACCGCGCCGCTATCGACCTCGATCACCTGCACGCCTTCCTGCCGCCCGCCATGCAGGGTCTTCAGTTCGACGCTCCATTTCGCGCCGCCGCCGCCCCATTCCGCGGACGTCGCCTTCCATGCGCCCAGCGAGATGTTATGCGCGGAATCGATCAGCACCTTGCTGCTGTCCGCCCATGCCGGCAAAGTCAGCGCCGCCAGCAGGGCGGCAGCCATGTAAAAGCGTCTCATTGTTTCCCCCTTGCGCGCGACGCGCTGATTATTCTTGCAGTATTTTCGGCACCATATCGTTTTTCAGCCGCCCCGGCACCGGCACGTCCCTGCCCAGCAGGGGCATCAGATAGTCCCGGAACGCGTCCGTCACATCGTTGCCTGATGCGGCGATGAATGCGTCCGGCATGGTGCGGGTCTTGCCCGCGATCTCTGTCAACGCCACCAGCGGATGGTCCACCCCATAAACCGGGCCCGGCCGGCGCACGATCGCCACCGATCCATCGCGGTCGCCGGCTACGGCATATCGCACCGCCATCTTTCCCACGGCGCGCGCCTCGCGCTGGTCCACGTCCGACACGCAGCCGAAAAAGCTGCGCTGCACATAGCCGAATGTGTCGCCGCGCACCCGCTTCAGGCCGAGCTTCTCCTTGATCTGTTTGGTCAGCAGGTCGGCCAACGCCCCGCCGCCCAGCTCGACATTGCCGTGCGGGTCTTTTTCGACATGGGTGGCGAGCTTGGTGGCAATGGGCGTGTGGTTGGCATCCGCGATGCCTTCGGACACCGCGATCACGCAACGGCCATGCCTGTCCATATTGGCTTTCACGCTCGACAGGAACGCATCGAAATCGAATGCGCGTTCCGGCACATAGATCAGGTGCGGGCCGTCGCCCGCCGCGGTGCGGGCCAAGGTGGAGGCGGCGGTCAGAAATCCCGCATGGCGTCCCATAACCACACCCAGATAGACGCCGGGCAGGGAGCGGTTATCCAGATCGGCGCCCATGAAGGCCTGGGCGATGAACCGCGCCGCCGAGGGAAAGCCCGGCGTATGGTCATTGGCCATCAGGTCATTGTCGATGGTCTTGGGAATATGCAGACAGCGCAGCGCGTAATTCTCCGCCCGCGCCTGTTCGGCCACGATGCGCACCGTGTCGGAACTGTCATTGCCCCCGATATAGAGGAAACAGCCGATGCCATGCGCCTTCAACGACCGGAAGATCGCCTGGCAATATTTCTCGTCCGGCTTGTCGCGGGTCGAACCCAGCGCGGAGGAGGGCGTCGCCGCCACCGCCTCCAGAGTCTCGGCGCTTTCCCGGCTCAGGTCGACGAAATCCTCATTCACGATGCCGCGCACGCCATGAAGCGCGCCATAGACCTGTCCGATGCCCGCATGTTTGCGCGCTTCCAGCGCCACGCCCGCCAGTGACTGGTTGATGACGACCGTGGGACCACCGCCCTGGGCGACCAGGATTTTCGAGAAAGCGGCCACGCGAACCTCCTGAACCGGCATGGCCTGGCATTAAATACCGTGCGACCGGCAACACAAGCCGTGCGCGGCCTTGGACGGCGTGACGGCAAGCATTAGATTGCATAACGGAGCCCGGGCACGGAACCTCGCCGCCGTCCGGCGGTTTGCTCCATGACCTCGCAGGATGTGTTCATGCGTCTCGACGATCTGCGTCCCACCGATAATGCCGATGACCGCCGGGGCGGCGGCGGCTTCAGGCCGGGGCTGGTGGGCGGCGGCGGTCTGGGGCTTGTGGGCATCGTGGTCCTGTCGCTGCTGTTCGGCGTCGATCCGGCGCAGTTGCTGGGCGCGATGGATGGCAGCCCCGTGGCGGCCCCGCAGCAGGCCGGAGGGCCGCGCCCGGATGACGCCGCCTATGAGTTTTCCCGGCGGATCGTCGGCTCGGCCGAGGATGTATGGACGCCGATCCTGCAGGCCCAGGGCGTGCCGTTCCAGCCCGCGACCTTCACCGTTTATGATTATGCCACGCCAACGGGCTGCGGCACCGGCCAGTCGGCGGCGGGTCCCTTCTATTGCCCCTCGGATGGGCATATCTACATGGATCTCGGCTTCTTCGATGAGCTGGGCACGCGTTTCGGTGCGCCGGGCGAATTCGCGCGCGCTTATGTGATCGCCCATGAGTATGGCCATCACATCCAGAATCTTCTGGGCACGATGGGCCGCTACAGCGCCCGCGATCGCGGTGCGGACAGCGCCTCGGTGCGGATGGAATTGCAGGCCGACTGTTATGCGGGCGTGTGGGCCAATCATGCCAACCAGAGATTCCGCATCCTGGAAAATGGCGATGTGGAGGCGGGATTGCGCGCCGCCGCCGCCGTGGGCGACGATACGCTGGCCAAACAATCCCAGGGCTACGCCGTGCCCGATTCCTTCACCCATGGCAGCAGCGAGCAGCGCATGCGCTGGTTCACGCGCGGCCTGAAGGGCGGCGACATCAACGTCTGCCAGACCTTTACCGCCACGAATCTCTAGCGGATTGCCCTTCTGGCGGAGGACTTCTTTATGGTAAGACACATGCGCCCAGGCTCGAAAGACTATCCCGAGGGGCCGCAAGACAATATTGGGGAGATGAGATGAAGCTTCGCATCCTGGCGGGCGCCGCCACGGCCGCGCTTTGCCTGCCGCTGCTGGCGATGGCGCAAACCAAACCGGCCACCGAAGGGCCCGCCGCGAATGGCCAGCCCGCATGGTTCCTGCAGGGCTCTTTCCCTGATCCCACCGGCTGGACCCTGGTGTCGCCCGGCGGCAAGGTCGATGTCATCCCGCGCGAGAAGCGCACGCCTCAGCCGCCGCCGCCCGGCAGCGCGCCGCCTTGCGAGAAATCGCCGGTCTGCGGCCGCAAGAATGGCAAGGCGCGCGGCGCGATGATGCGCGTCCAGTGGAAGCAGACCATGGGATATAATTTCACCTATCCCTATGACCTGCCTGCAGGGCCGGGCGGCGTGCCCTCGGTGGCGCTGGATTCCAAGGGCAATCTGTGGGTGTTCAAGCGCAGCCCCGCGGGCGTGAACCAGCTGATGAAGTTCGACGCCAACCGCAAACTGATCCTGCAGGTGCCGGAAAGCGTCATCACGCACCAGGACAAGGCGCATGGCATGGCGGTGGATGCCGAAGACAATGTCTGGATCACCGATGCGGGCATGGCGACGGTCAAGAAGCTCAGCCCCGAAGGCAAGCTGCTGCTTACCATCGGCGAGCGCGGCCATCGCGGCGACTGGGTCGAGGAAAAGGGCCAGCGCCTGTTGTGGCAGCCCGTGATGGTGGCCTTCGGCCGCCAGGGCGACGTTTACATCGCCGAAGGCCACGCCAATGAGAGCCCGAACGATGTGGGCAGCCCCGATCCGGCCAATCAGGAAGGCGTGGCGCGTATCATCCATGTCGACAAGAACGGCAAATTCCTGGGCCAGTGGTTCGGCAATGAAGTCGGCAACGGCAAGTTCGATTCCACCCACGCGCTGGCGGTCGATCCCACCAATGGCGATGTGTGGATCGGCGACCGCGAGCAGTATCGGATCGTGATCTACAACAGCCAGGGCGAATTCCTGCGCGTCCTGCCGATGCATAATCTGGTCTGCGCGCTGAATTTCGACCCCCAGGGCAATCCCTGGATGGCCAGCGGCCAGGACGGGCAATTCCTCAAGCTGACGCGCGACGGCAAGGTCGTCGGCGCCATCGGCAACGGCATGGGCATCGGCGAAGGCCAGTTCATCGAGGCGAGCTACTGGGTGTTCGACAAACAGGGCAACCTCTACGCTGGCGACACCAGCGTTGGCCGCGTCACCAAGATGACGGCGCCACGCCGTTAAGACACGGGGTTTCAAGGTGCTGTTTTGCGGACCGTACAGGGTGGACTTCGCCCGCGTAAACAGTTCGTTCGCATGTCCACGGCCTTGTTACCTGGAGTGGCACCTTGGGGCACTAGCGATATCGTGAAGCTGATCGAGCCGCGGGAGGCTGGGGAATGACTTCCAAAGATTATTTTGGACTCGCAGTTCGTGTTATTGGGTTCTGGTTCTTTGTGTCGGGGATATACGATATCCTCGCCCGCATTCCGAAAATTGTGGTTTTCGATGCGCCCCAAGCTACGTTGGGGATGGCATTCGTCGGTTTATCGGAAGGAATCGCTTCCGCTATGGTCGGTGCGTGGGCACTCCAAAAGACTGAAAGTATCATCCGCATAGTCTATGGCCTTCATACTTCTTCCCGTCCGCCAGAATCCTAAGTCAGACTACACCAGTGCAGCTTTTTGGGCCGCGACCGCGGCCCCGGCGGTCGTCCGCCGCCCCCGCGGAGCCGCTGCGCGCAGCGCATCGGCGTGAGCGAAATCAAGGCGCGTATTCGACCTTAATGAGCCGGATCAGGAACACCAGCGTTTGGTCCGGCGGGATAACATTGCCCATGCCGTTCTCGCCATAACCGAGCTTGGCGGGGACAACCACCTGCCAGCGGTCGCCGACCTTCATTTTCATCAGGGCCTCGCTCCATCCCGCGATGACACCGCCCGCGACAAAGGTCGTCGGCTCCTGCGGCCGCGAACGGTCGAAGACGCGGTTGTTGACCAGCCAGCCCTGATACTCGACCGTCACTGTGTCGTAACGGCTGACGGGCGAGGTGCCGGTGCCGGATTCCAGCACCCGGTACATCAGGCCGCTGGGCATGATGGTCACGTCCTTGCGCGCGGCATAATCGGCCAGGAAACGCGCATTGCCCTCCGGCGTCAGGTCATAGGGTCCGGCGGCGGGCGCGGGTCCGCCCGCGCACAGAAAGGCCATCACCGCCGGCGCGATCCATCTCAACAAACGACGCATTGTTCCATCAACCCTGCATGCCGGGCCGCTGTCCGGCCGCGATATGGTGAATGCTATATCCGGGAATGCGACAAACCAAAGGCCGGGCGAAGCCGCCTTCCAAAGCCCCGCTTTTTTGCTCTAGTGTGCCGCTCCGCCGGTATACAGTGTGCTTCAAGTCCTTGATGCCGCTTATATATCGTCATGAAAAAACAGCAACGGGGCTCCAGGGATGGCATCTGTCGAATTGAGCAGGGAAGAACGCGCGCGGCTGGAAGATGTCGGGTTCATGACCTGCATGACGCTGGTGCTGCTGGGCAATTATGCGCAGACCGGCCATTTCGGCGGACCCCTGGCCTATACGCCCTTCAATGTGGTGGCGCATCTGCTGGGGCCGGAGCGCGGCGGACTGCGCTATGATTATCGCCGCCCCAAACATCCCTTCGGCGACAAATTCATGATGGCGGCGGGCCACAGCGTCCCCACCTGCTATGCGCTCTACATGATCCTGGGCCAGGCGCTGGCGCGCAAACACAAGCTGACGGGCGACAGCAAATACCATGCCGATCCCGAAGTCGCGATCCTGCCGATCGACGCGCTGGGCTTCCGGCGCGGCGCGGGCGCGCTGAAGACGCTGCTGTCGGATCAGGGTCTCGCCGACCATCCGCTGTTCGAGCAGGCCAAGCTGCGCGGCATCAAGGCGCTGTCGGGCCATGCCGAAAGCATCGACGTGACCAATGACGTGAATGGCGGCCCTTCCGGCGTCGGCGTCGCCACGGCGGCGGGCAAGGCGGCGTTCTGGGACATTGCCGGCGTGAAGGACGGCCCCAAGGTTCTGGCCTTCGAAGGCGAATTCGCCATGACCGAAGGCCATGCCCAGGAATTGAAGACCCAGGCCCTGTCGCTGCAGGTCGGCAAGCGTCTGCGCGTTCTGCTGTCGGACAACAATGCGGGCATCGACGATGTGCTGCTGGGCGGCGTCGTGCCCGCCAGATACACCGGCTACAATCTCGCCGAGCAGTGGAAATCCTATGGCTGGAACGTGCTGTCGGTCGCCGACGGCAGCGATTACCAGCAGATCGCGGACATGTATGCCGCGATGGAAAATTGGGATGCGGACGACAAGCGCCCGATGATCGCCATCGCCAAGACTACCAAGGGCTATTGGCCCGGCGCTGTGGGCGGGCTGCTGGGCAATGTGAAGCAGATCGTCTCCTATCAGAGCCATCCCTATGGCCAGAAGATGAATTCCGATTATTTCGTCGCGCTGGCCGCCACCTTCGAGCAGCGTTACGGCATCACCTTCGAAGGCATCCGCGATGGCGCGGTGACCGATCTGAAGCAGCGCCTCATCCAGTTCAAGACCAATATCGACAAGGTGATGAGCGTGTTCGAGCAGAACGGGCTGGGCGACTGGGTCGCCGACCGGCTGATCGAGATC